>NZ_JBSSDD010000008.1:0-115403 GCF_054060415.1 Thermostichus sp. OS-CIW-32
TAGAAAGACGCAGCGGCATTATGACAAGCATCTGTATCAAGAGAGGCATTTAATCGAATGCTTTTTTCATAAGTTAAAGCAGTACCGGCATCTATGTTCTCGTTTTGACAAATTGGCCAGGAACTTCTTGAGTTTTCTCTATCTCGTCAGTGCTCTCTTTTGGCTCAAATGAAAGATCAACACAACCTAGAAGGAGCGAAAAGTTCATCTTTTCAAGGCTGTTCAGACTTCAGACCGAAGAGATGGAGACTGCCTTTTATTCGAGATAAGTCATTGAGAAACTGGGAACGGACATGCTGGCATCCAGCTTGGACACCTCCCATGAATAGGCAGACCACTTCCTGGCATTGAGTACCAACTTGCTTATGCTTAATCTTGTGCCTCCTAATCGTTACCCAAGAGCAATGGGCGCTGCCTCGCGCAGCGTCTCCACCAAGATCGGGATTCCGCTTGTAGTTTTGATGTCGATTTTGTTGATAAACCAACCCCATACCATTTCCTCGGGTACCCTCTACATCGATAGGATCAACCCAATTTGAACCTAACGCATCAATGGGATCCTGGTCAGGGCCAGGGACAGCGAATACAGCGCAACTGCTGGGTGAGAATGCCTCATAATTGGGGTTCTGATCTCCACTGAGCAAACGTTCCGGCCAGATTTGTCCAACTTTTTGATACCACTCTTCGTATACTTGCCTCCATTTTTCTGGTTCAAGACGTATTCCAAACACCCTGTACTCACCCTTAATTTTGATATCAAGCGTCAGGTGACTGCCTCGGGCTGCAGGAGAGTTGTCTCTTCTTTCCATCATGAAAATGTGAAGTGGTCTTCTCCAACCTCGCCCTACTCCTCCGGTCATCACTGCAACTCGCACAATGGGGAGAAGGATTCCCATGAGGATCTCTTTGGGAGCTTCAATTCTAAGTTCTCCCTGCCATGAGTAGAAGGTTGGGGAGTTTTTCGACTTGCGTGCCCAGATATCTCCCTGGATCATTTCCAGCCTTATGCACCCTTTTTGAGACTTGGGTTCTAGGGTTCCAAAAAGCTCACTCACTGTCTTCTCTGCATTCTCTTGGCTCATAACTCCCAGAAAGAATCGCAATGCCCAGGATCTAAGCCATCCTCGCCAATGCGAAGGTCGCAGCTCCAGGGTTCTCATGTTAGGGCCCGCATTACCCTGGCTGGAGAGATGGAATCTAAAGAGTATACTTGATATGCCTTCACTTAACTGTCTGGATCCCTTGTGGTTAGGGATCGAAATCCGACCATATCCAGAGGCCGTGCGGCTACCTATCCCCAAGACTTTTAAGGCTTGTTGAACCCATGACCAGACCTCATCGACTTCTTCTTCAGTTGCGCCGGGAACGCCCTGGATAGCTACGAGAAAATCAATGGGTTCCCGACCATTGCCCAGTGTGTAGAGCGATAAAGGAGTGCCTTGACCCTGGTGGAACACCTGAAAGTTTTGCTGAGGGTTGACAATATCGAGGCTTAACGGGTGGGCTCTAGGGGCCAAGCGTCGAGAAATTGAATCTTTCCTGCCGAGATAACAGTCTCTTTCTGAAATCCAAGGAGAGCTT
Source organism: Thermostichus sp. OS-CIW-32 (assembly GCF_054060415.1). Taxonomy (NCBI): domain Bacteria; kingdom Bacillati; phylum Cyanobacteriota; class Cyanophyceae; order Thermostichales; family Thermostichaceae; genus Thermostichus; species Thermostichus sp. OS-CIW-32. Next base: position 1,582 of record NZ_JBSSDD010000008.1, read on the forward strand.
CCATCTTGGGGATCCGCTCCGGTTGTTGCTTTGCCCAGGCCCGCACAATTCCTCGGATTGAAGAACCTGGAATGTACCCGTTGAGAGGCAAGTCAGGCATAAGTTCCCAGTTTTCACCAACATTGCGCTTATCCTCTGGCCGACCTCTTTTGGGCTGCCATGGCCCACAGGGTTCCCCTGCTGAAACAAGAGTTTCCACATCGGGATGAGGATAGGATCCCACTTTTGCTCGCCAACGCAAAGTGAAAGTTCCCTGACGGAAAAGGTTTGAGGATCGCTTTTGATGTTGCTCAGCCAATAGCTTAATTAGACGCGGCCCGGTGTACATCAGTGTTTTCTCCATTTGTATCTCCTGAAAGATAAGCTCTAGCCCAAAAGTTCCAGTGATTTGAGAGAACCAACGCCCTCCGCCATAGCGCAAGGTACTCTGCAGGTTGGTCGCTGGCCAAAGTTTGGATCCGCTGCATTAATTCTCTGGAATCTAAGGAATTATTTTCGTTAACCAGTTGTCCCAATAAAGAAGTCCAGACAGGAACTGTTCTCTGTCTTACTTTACCCTCTTGAGCATTGGACTGGTTAACATATCCTATGGCCGAGAGTAAGCCAAAAACTCTCAGGTGCTGGGAAAGTCGGAGCACTGCGTTGAGATCTTCCTGAGAAAGAGACTGTTTCCCCTGAGATTTTATGTACTGTTGGATGTGTTTATAGGCTAGCAGGCTGATATGCTCCGGGCGCACGCCTGTTGGTTGTCGCTCAGACGACGTGGGAACAGGGGATCTGTCTATTGGCGGGTTGGAAGATATAGCTTTGCTCTCCAATTTGGGATTTGGAGGAACGGGCTTAGGAGAGCTCTTGGCGTACTTGTTTTTCGACATCCTTAAACTCCTGCGGTGTTTTCAGATTTGGCTTGTAGAGCGGGCGGAGAAGCATTGGAGACCCATCCTTGAACCCAGCCTCGTCCAACGTTGGCTTGTCCTCCTACTTGGAACAAACCTTGAAGAATGTTGATCAAAATCTCATGTTCTTGGGTGAGATCTTGCTGATGGGGCAGGGGGCTATATCCCCAAGTAAAATAAAGAATCGTGTCACGAGGGATGCACACATCTGTCCAAAACACTTCTGCCGAGCCTACTTGGTTAGCTCCTTCAGGATCTTCCTGAATCTTGTTACGGATCTGCGTCCAAAGGGAGTGCTCCATCAAGATCTGGAAATCGCTGTCGGGAAGAATGATCCGATTGTGTTTCCAGGTTTTTTGGGTATCCCCCTGTAAAACAGCGGGCCACTCCCCAACCAGTGAGAAGGTTTGCCCTTCAGGGAGTTTCTCAACATGCACTTCTGCGTCTGCCACAACATAAACACCAGGTTTTGTTCCTACAGGGGTTCTGGGGAGAACTGGAAGAGGCTGACGGCACAGCAAGGCGTGATCTCGCAGTAGGGAATGACAGCTCACCCAACAGAAAACGGAATCGGATCCCTCTAGAGACATGGTGCGCATCGGCACCCACAGTAAACGGGCATCTCCAAACCAGACTTGGTGAACCCCCATCTGGCCGTCTTTTTGGAGTTCCCGTCCAAAGAGGGTATCAGCGATTTCTGGATCTTGGAGTGTCACCTCGTTCCGCAGGCTTCCTCGTAAAGAGGATCCTGGGATGTAGGGAAAGTTGGTGTGAGATTCACGGGCAATTTCCAGGATATTGCCTAAGTCGCCTTCTCCACCGCAATGGATGGGGGCAAGGCTGTAAAGATAGCCAACGCGAAAGTCAGGTTGAATCATTTTACAATTCCCCACAAAAGTGTTCCGTAATTTAATGATGCAAAGGTCTGGGACTGGGCGCATGGATTGCCTATAAGCTGCCTTGGCAGTGGTGGATCCTCCTTGAAGTGATACACTGTGCCGGCGGGGATGAAAGCCCGTTGAGGTAGCAGCGCAAAGTCTAATCGCTCACTGCCCTGTCGCCGAACCGCAGAAATTCCACCCCATAGCAAGGCCCGATCCGTGGCGCATCCCGCCAGATAAGGCTGCCACTGGGGGGGATAGGCCTGATAGATGCGGGGATCCGCTTCAGGCTGCGCTAAGCCCGGAGTGAGTAGATAAGCCACCCGACCCGTCCCCTGCCGAAACCGCTCCCAATCGATGCCGGGATCCCAATCTTCCAGAGGCGTGACCAGGGCGCGATGTCCCTCTCCGCCCAAGCGAACGGTGGTGGCCGGGATCCGAGCACTGATGGCTGCCGCCAATCGCCACCCCCACCGCAGCCGGGTTGCCACCTCGGTAAAGTAGCCCGCCTCCTCTTTCACTTGGCGAGTGTCAGATTTGATGTCGATGTGAGGTAGTACCTGGGTATCCCAGGGATCCTCATGAAAGTCGTCGGCCTGGGGTAGGGATCCTTGGAGATAAGCACTCAGTGCCGAGGCCCGCATCCAGGGGTGGGGACGGCCTTTGATGTACTCCCCTTTTTTGAGAGAGGGGGGCACCAGGGGCGGGAGTTTTTGATCATCCCAGCCGATAGGTTTCCAAGGATCCCCCTCAGCCGGCTGTAGGCGAGAGTATTGGTCTCCCCGGACTTTCTCTTCGAAGTTGTCTTCTGGGGTCGTGTCTGGATCAGCATGGGGATCCGATTGACCCGTAGCCAGGAGATCCTTGGGAGCGGGTAGCCAGAGCGTATCTTGCTCATCCAGGAGAAATGGCCCCAGGGACTTGAGATTTCGAGCCTTGTCTGAGGTGTAGGGCAGGGCGGAGCGTAGCGCTTGAAAGATCGTGGTGGGCATAGGGGGAAATAATCCTTTCGCCCAGGATCCCTCGCCGGGAGAAAAAGGTTTGCTCTCGCGGAAGAGCAGCACATCCATAGGCTCTAGGGCGTACCAGTACAGTTGAGTTTCAGACATAAGAATTACCTGCCTTGTGGAAATAAATCTTCGACACAGAAGGTGACCTCAGAGAAAGCCAAAGGAGAGAGGCAATCACGCTCTTTAACCACTTGCACTTCTTGATAAAAACCTTCCGCAGGGTGTGATAAAGAGCGCTCTCCTTGGCCTTGACATCAACAACCCAGTCATCCCAGATCCCGGCTTTAATAACTCCACCCGGTCGGCATCGGTCAGCACACCGTTTTCGATCATGTGATGGTAATCTTCAACTCTCCAGGGGTGAATATTTTGTAACTTGGCTTTGTCTTGTAACCGCATCTCGATCCTCTTACTTTGCCTCAATTTCCTGAGGTTTTTTGATCCAATCATCTCGTTGTTTTTCCTTGTCTATCCAAAAGGCTGAGAATCTCAAGAGATTACCCAAATCTACCGGAGTGGCGCCCAGAGCCTCTGACTTGCCTTGAAACTCGAATGCCCAGCTTTCCCAGGCATTGATCCAGTTCACCAAAAGCTCCCGAACAGGTTCCAGCTTCTCAGCTCGGTCTAGTCGCGCCAAAATCGTGGTGGTGGCCAGCTTAAACAGCTTGTTATTTGCAGAGATCACACAGCGCAGCGGCAGTTCTTCGGCCAAACGATATAGCACTGGCCCCAGATCCAGTTCCGGCCCTTGCTTTAACCAGTCCCACCATTGCTCCAGCAGTTCCCCTTTCATCAGGGCCTCCAAGGTATTCCCGGATTGGTAAATGACCCGGAAGCAAAGACCATCCTTGCCAGGGATCTTCTTGGCTCGATGCTTCTCAGCTTCCCAGAGATTTTCCAGGACGGTGGGCAGAGGGATCCCTTTGTTGGCGATCACCACGCCGATGCTCATGGTGGCTCCTTCGCCCATGGTGAAAAGGGGACGATTGGGCAGGCCGGAGAGATCTTTACCCGGCTGGGGATGCCAAAATCCTCCTTCAAATCTGAACTCGTCTTTGGGATCCCGTTTCCCACACCAATTCCCACACCAAGCTGCGCGCAGGAAGAGGAGATATTCGGGCAGATCTTCTAAGGGCAAGAGAGCCATGACATCGTCTCCGCCACTGTAGACCACCCGACCACAGAAGCGTTTCTCCGTCAGGTAAGGAACTAGTCGATTGGAGAAATCCAACAAGGCCCGATTAAGCCCCACGTGGGTGGCTGGCCCCATGCGCTTTTTGACATTTTGCAGAAGCTCCTGCCACTCCAAGCCATTCTTCTTCAATTGATCGGCAACATCTTCAGGCAGGTAGGTCTCATAGGGGTGTAGCCTGGAGCCGCTGACATACTTGCCCATGTTGTCTCCATCCGCCAGTACAATCACCCACCAGTCGGAGGGACTGCCCCCGGTTAGACCCACCTGTCGATGGGCTTGATCCACGGCTTCTCGCAATAGGGCAATATCTTCAGGATCCTGGAGCCCCAGATCGTCCACCAGCCATCTGCTGGAAAACATCACTCCGTTGTAGGGTGCTTCTCCCCTCGTCCGCTGGGAGAGGGGTTGGGGATCAGGAATCATTTGCTCATCCGTCTTCGGCACCTGAAAAGGGCGGCGCGTCAGGGATCCAAATCGATCCCGATATTCCGGCAGAACTTGTCGGATCTGCTTCTCCAACACGTGCCAATACTGTTTCACCTTTTCGGGAGCATCATGGGCAAAGCGGGCTGCTGCAATGGAGCTGAGGTTGGGAAACCGGATCAGGTTTTCCAGATCGTCCTCTTCTTCGGCTACTCCCAGAGAGTTGGCAATGCCCCCATACTTCCAGGCCATGCGTTTGGTCAGTTCCACCGCGTTCAACATCTCCGAGCCGTTGAAAAGCCCCGGATAAACTTCGGCCATCAGTTTCCAGAACATGCGCAGGGATCCCGCCGGCAACCCTGCCCCTTCACGGAATCGATCCCGATAGAGCAAATTGGGGTGAACCGCGCTGTACATGCCTGAGAGGGTAGACCGCTCCCCAGGGGCCACCGGGATCTGCCAGGTGCGGGTATTTTTAATAGCCTGAATCGACTGACCCAAACGCGCTTGCAAGCTGCCCCACCAGGTGTCCACATTCAAATTCCCATAGGCTTTTTCTTCAGGGTTGGTCGGCAATTCAACTCGGCTTTGGGCTAGAGTTTGCTGGGATTCTTTCCAGGACTTGTAGTCGGGATCTTTAGTTTTAGCTTGCAAAGGCTTGTCGGGATCCCCCAGCGGAACCAGAGTCCAATAGCTTTCCCAAGTATGATCAAGCAAGTCAGAGACTTTCTTGCGTCGTTTGTTGTCGGGGATGTCGTAGGTGATGACGTAGAGCTGCATGTGGGATCCCCTCAGCGGATGAGGAACGGCAAGTAAACAGGGATCTGATCATTTACATCATTTACAAACTGCTTGTAGGTCTGCACCTGCCGGTTGATGACGGCCCAGCACAGTACCCCATGTGGGAAAGATAGGCGATGGGGATGTTGCGCTCTAGGCAACTCTGGATCAGTTGGGTTGTGACTTGGGCATGGCCAAAGATCAAAATCTGATCCAAGTGGGGCAATTGAGCCTGTTGAAGAACAGCTCCAGCCCGTTTGACAACCAGGCGTTCCTGGTCGAGGCTGAGGTAGCAATCCTGTTGGGAGACATAGAGTGTTCTACCCATGAGGCCACTCCCAGAAGCCTAAAATTGAAGCTGAGGTGGGAACAAAACGGGGTCTTCTTCAAGTTAAAAGTCAGGCCCAAAAATGCTGTAAGGGAAGATGCGAATGGCGAAAAAGCAGAGCAGGGTTTCTGGTGTGGGATCCGTTCGTGACGGTGCGCTCCTGATGAAAGATCTGCAAACCCTGAGACACTACGGCATCCTTGGGGATCTGGTGTATCGTTGGGGCTACTATCTCGGCTCTAGCACCATGACCGAAGTGGAGTTCAACGCCGCCCTCAGCGAGGGGATCCCAAAGCCCAAGAGGTCTTTCAGGCCCAAAAGCCGCGGTTCGGTTGACGCAGACGAGACAGAGCAAATCAGGGCACTGAAGGTCTCACTCTGGCAAACGAGCAAAGCTGACCCCTCGGTAGTAGTAGGCCAAAATTTGGCGGTAAGTCCAGCCTCGGCGGGCCAATTCTTGGGCGCCCCACTGGCTCATGCCAATGCCATGCCCAAACTTGGGATAGGGGCTGACATCCGGTAAGCTCATCAAATAAGGGATCCCACTCACCCCGACGGTTTGGCCGCCGCTGCTGGCGCTGTACATGGCATTGACAAACTGACCCCCATACACCATGACCACACCACGGGTGGCTTGTGTTGCTTCCAGGGCGGCTGCCGACCGCTGGGAAAGCCCTCGGTACACCTGGGAGCGAGTATCGCTAAACACATCAAACCAACCGCGGGAATTGCGATGGTAAAGAACGTAGCTGCGGGCTGCCACCGCTTGCGCCTTCAGGGCTTCTGGGAAGAACCGGGATCCCATTTCTGCATCCACCACACTGGCCACATAGTCTTCCAGATCCACGTAGTTGATGGCCATCACCAGGTTGTACCCGGTCAAGAGCACCTTGCCGGAGTACCAGCGGCCATTCACCGCTACCAGGCCACCCTCCTGAGGTTCGATGAACAACGCCGGGTCAACCACTCCATGCAGACGCACCCCTCGAGGGCCGGGCTGAGCCAAAAACCCCTGCATAGGGGGCAACTCCGCCAGCACCTCTCCCCGACCGTTGATCAGGTGGGCAGGGAGAGAAACGCCTACCACCAGAGGGGCAGTGGTATCGGCCAATTGCACTCGCACCGTCACCCCCCAGACGGCTTCCACCCATCCCCAGAAGGCACTGACCACCAGGGATCCCATCAGGGCCAGCCAATGCCGCGCTTCCATAGCCCGTGCCCAGAGTTGCTTTTTGTACACCAACTCCAACTTAGGATAGGGCGAGTTTCCAGAAATGGGCCGGTTTGTCTGTAGAAACTGCAGAGGGCTTGAGTCTCAATTCAGGTGTGGATCAGGTGTGGAGCAGGGGGGATCTGATAGAGATATGAGACTATCTATGAACGGGATCCCGTCTCCGGGGGAGCGGGCTGACCCGGTGGCTCCAGGAGGTCGGGTTGCGGCTGTCCTCCAGACAACCCGAAAGGCTATCCGGCCCCAGGCCCAAGGCAAAGCGCAGCGAGTCCCCCGGTCGTCCATTGGAGAAGAAGAGAAAAGAACCCAAGGAAGCCAAGGAAAGAAGAGCCGCATAGCCAAACATGGCTCGATAGCCGGATCCCGCTGCTAAGGTGCCCAAAAGGGGCCCCGCCAGGCCAATGCCCAAATCAAACCCGCACATCACCAGGCTAAACAGGCGACCCCGCTCCGCCGGCTCCGAGCGATCGGCCACGAGGGCAGAGATGAGAGGGATCAAAGTACCAAAACCGCAACCCACCACGATCCCAGCAGCCAGAAAAGCGCCGGTGCTGTTGGCAACAATCAGGATCCCCATTGCCAAGGCATAGGTGGCCAAGCTGAGGGAGATAAATGGCCCCCGCCCATAGCGATCGGAAGCGCGACCGGTGAGCAGGCGCACTCCAAAGCTGGCAAAGGCCACTGCCGTATAAAAAAGACCTGGATTCAGGGGAGCTCCGGCTTCTTGGATTAACAAGGCCACAAAGGTGGTCTGGGTGCCGAAGGCCAACCCCACCAAAAACATCACCCAAGCGAGGGAGCGCACCTTCGGGCTGCCCAGAAAGCTCCAGAAGGCCCCATCCATCGGCAGGGATCCCCAATGCTCACGCCGCTGTTCTCGAACCAGTTGGGTACAAAGAAAGCCCACCAACCCCAGCAGAGCAGAGAAGAGAAACGAAGGGCCATAGCCGGCAAACTCCCGCAAAAAGCCGCCCAAAGCAGGGCCAATGGCTGCGCCGATCGGATTGACCAAACTCATGTAGCCCAGGATCTCACCCCGTTTTTCTTCTGGGGCAAAATCCACCACCAAAGTCACATAGGCCGTGGCAAAAGCGGCGATGCTAACCCCATGAAAGGCTCGCACCAGCGCTACCCATGGGATCCAATCGGAGAGCCAGTATCCTATGGGGGCCATCCCCACCACCCCCATGCCGATAAGCAGCACGATCTGCCGGCTGTGGCCATCCGCCAGGCGACCCAACGCAGGGCGAAAGGCCAGCAACCCAATCGAAAAGGCCCCCATTACCCAGCCCACTTGCTGGCTGGTGCCACCGGCATCTCTGACGTAGAGAGGCAACGTGGGCAGCAGCGAGGATAAACTGGCCCAAAAGAGCAGCCCAGCCACAAACAAAATGCCCAAGTTGCGCCGCTGTGCCGGCTGCAGCTGCCCGAATACCCTCACGCCAACTCCTTATGCAAAATGGAACTCAAAGCGTTCTCCCAGAACCGCGCCCTAGGATAAGCCCACCTTCGCCGGATCCCTCAGCCCGAAATATTTAGGTGCTAACCTTTCTGATTGTAACCGTATGGTCTGGGGCTGGGAACCGGCCCTGCTCGCCTTTGCAGGCGCCTCCAGTCTGGGATAACAGCTAACCTCAAGTTACCTAGAGATGCGCTTTTTGGACTCCGACCCATGCCTGAACGATCGGATCCCCTCACTCGCAGCTTGATTGCCCTGATCCGGGGTTACCAGGTGGGTATTTCTCCTTGGCTGCCGCCTGCTTGTCGCTACTACCCCACCTGCTCCCAGTACACCTTGGAAGCGGTGCGGCGCTACGGTGCCCTACGTGGGGGTTGGCTGGGGCTCCGTCGCCTCTGTCGCTGTCATCCCTGGCACCCAGGGGGCTACGATCCAGTTCCCGATTTGCCGGGATCCGCGCCGACCCAGAAACCATTCCGCTAGCCGGACTCAGGAGACATTTAGGTCGATTGTGGGTAGCAGGCCACAACCTCGATTTCTACTCGGGCATTGAGGGGCAGGCGAGCCACCTGCACGCAAGAGCGGGCCGGAGCCGGATCGGTGGCAAAAAACTCTCGATAAACCTCGTTCATGGCCGCAAAGTCCTCCATATCGGCCAGGAAAACCGTTGTCTTCACCACATTGGCGAGAGTGGTGCCCCCCGCTTCCAGCACTGCCTGCACGTTCAGCAACGCCTGCCGAGTTTGAGAAACAATGTCCTCCCCCACCAGTTTGCCGGTTTTGGGATCCAGGCCCACCTGCCCGGCGGTGAACAGAAACGGCCCCAGAGCAGCAACACCCTGGCTGTAGGGGCCGACAGGAGCGGGGGCAGCTTCGGTTTGCACAGCACAAGGGCCTGGCCCGATTTGGCCCTGCTGGTGGCCGATCTCTGGCTTGGCCGGCTTCGTCTGCTCCATAGAGGTTTGCCCAACTCTGTCGCTACGCTACCACAGGTGGATTGCCGAAGAGCGGGGCTGAGAATGCCAAGATGAATTTCAAGATGAATTTGTTGATAGGGAGAGGGATCCATGCCGTTGATCAAGCTGCAAACGTCTGTGCAACCAGAAATCGCCGCAGTAGAGGAACTGCTTAAGGTGCTGTCTGCTGCTCTATCGGAACAGTTGGGCAAGTCGGAAGCCTACGTGATGACCGCCTTTGAGGGTGGGATCCCGATGACCTTTGCTGGCAGTGGGGATCCCTGTTGCTACGTGGAAATCAAGAGTATCGGGCAATTTTCCGCCCAACAAACCCGGGCCATGAGCGAGTTTTTTTGTGGCACCATCGAGGCCCGATTGGGGATCCCCAAGAAGAGGATTTACATTGAGTTCAGCGATGCCAAAGGCTATCTTTGGGGATGGAACGGCACGACTTTCGGGTAAAGATACTTCCCCCACTCCAAGAGCTGTCTACTCTGGCTTGCCCTAGCTCGCCTCACAAGAACTTTGTAGGAGTTTAGCCAATGGAAGATCTACCTCAACTCAACACAAATCCCCAAAAGCAGCGGATTTTGCTTAAGCTTGCTACCGGCTTGGGCTTGGCCATTTTTATCTTTTGGGCAGCCCATCGATTGGGATTTTTTGGAGTTATTCAAGACTGGCTCGCCGAAGCTCTGGCTTGGATTGAAAGCTTGGGGTTGCTGGGGCCAATCCTCTTCATTGCCATTTACATTGTAGCGACGGTGCTGCTTCTACCAGCCTCGGTGCTGACCTTGGGGGCAGGGGCCGTGTTCGGGTTGCTGGCCGGAACTGTGTACGTGCTGATCGGGGCAACCATTGGAGCCAACTTGGCTTTTTTAATCGGGCGCTACTTGGCGCGGGAACAGGTGGCGAAATGGATTGAGGGAAATGCCAAGTTTGCGGCCATCGACCGAGCAGTGGGACGTGAGGGATGGAAAATAGTCGGCCTGATTCGGCTGTCGCCTGCGTTTCCCTTCAATGTGCTCAACTACGCCCTGGGGCTGACCCAAATTTCTTTTCTGGATAACTTGCTGGGCACTGCCGGGATCGTGCCGGGCACTTTTATGTATGTGTACATCGGCTCATTGGCGGGATCCCTGGCCAACATGGAAGGCAGGGAGTTGGATCCTCAGGCTCAAACCGCCCAATGGGTCGTTCGCCTCGTGGGGCTCATCGCCACCATAGCCGCTACCGTCTACGTCACTCGCATTGCCCGCAAAGCCCTACAAGAAGCGGTGGAGCCTGCCTAGGGAATTGCATTTTAAACAAGAATGAAATCTGTTGCATTGCTTCCCAACTCCTCTCTCTCTGGGAGAAGGACTGGAGGTGGTCGCGGAAGCGGCGCGGAGCGTTTGGGCAGCAGTAGGAGTGTCTCAATCCAGTTTGAAATGACTATAAGTTGGCTCGGCGAGCTAGTGTGTAGAAAGCACCGGGTTGAGAACGCTCACCGTTGGGCAGAGGCTTAGCCGACAGCTTGACAGAGGGTTTCCTGCCTCTCTCGGTCTTGTTCGGCCAGCTCCTGGATGGCCTTTTGGTACACCTGGGCAGGTGTGGATCCCTGGTTGACTTGCTTCAGCCAGCGTTGGGCCTCATTGCCCTGGTGGAGTAGGGTTTGCAAGGGAGCTAGAAAACAGCCTAAGCCCTGAGGTTGGCCAATGCGCCAAGCTTCGGTCAGCAGCTCTTCGATCCACTCTTGGGCCGCCCGTTCCCGGCCTGTCTGCCAATCGACCAAACGAGATTGCAGCGATTCTCGGGCAGCAGCCTGCTCGTTGGCCTCGCAAAGGCTCTCCAGCTCTGTCGGGGTAAAGGGCCCCCGCAAGGGATCCAGCGCTTCCGGCTGGGCCAGCAACTGCCAGAGACGGGCTTCCACCAAGGCGGTAATCGCCAGAACCATTACCGGATCCCCCACCAGATCGCAAATGCGCAGCTCCACCCGGTTGAGATGGTAGGGCCGCTCCGGGCCGTTGGGTCGCACCGAGGCCCACAGGTGGCGCACATTCTGCATGGTGCCCAAGGCTAGCTGCTCCTGGATCCAGGCAATGTAGTGGGCGTGATCCCGGAAGAAGGGCACCTGAGCCGGCGTTTTGGGGAACACCTGCCAACGGCTGGAGTGGGATCCCGTCACCCGTCCGTCCAGAAAAGGAGAGGAAGCGCTCAGAGCTAGGTAGAGAGATGCTTCCGCTCGCAGCAGGCGACAGGCCCGGAAGATGGCCTCGGTACCTGGCAGGCCAACATTGATGTGAATGCTAGCAGTTACCACCCGCGTGCCATAGGTGCGCTCGATGTAGTCGTGGTAGGGGTTGCCGGGATCCGACCGCTCGAAGTGGTCGCTGCCGCCCAAAGCTAGCGTGCTCCCTGGCAGAAGGGTGTAAGGGCCAAGACGGCGCAAAAATTGCCGCAACTGTAGGCGAGGCCGCAACAAGGCACAGAGCAGGTCTTCGTAGCGGCGAAGGGGAGGGGTGATATACTCCACGTTGCGCCGATCCGGCTCCCGCACAAACCCTGGCAAAGCCTGGCAAATGCGATCCGACAAGCCCACCACTTCCCCGGCGGCGGTGCCGGTGTACATTTCCACCTCAAAGCCCTTGGTTAACAGCACAGGCCAGCCTCCAGCCGCAGCCTCACCAGTCTAACCTTTCCTTTCTCCCCTCATTGTCCTGGGGTTTGGCAGGGAATTGGCCGGTGGTGGGGAAGTTTCTCGACCTGTTTTAGAATGTCCCTGTAAAGCAGTTTCGGGAAGAGACAGAGTGGGGGATCCCATCTACATCCTGGGAGCGGGGCCGGCAGGCATGGCGGCTGCCTATCGCTTGAACCAACTGGGTTTTTCCGTAGTGGTGGTAGAACGAGAGGAGAAGGTCGGGGGTTTGGCCAAAAGTATTCAGTATCAGGGGTTTATCTTGGACTATGGCCCGCACCGTTTTTTCACTAAAATCCTGCCGGTGCGAGAGTTGTGGAATCAGGTTTTGGAATCCGAGCAAGTAACCGTCCGACGGCTCACCCGCATCTATTACCGCAAGCAGTATTTTCAGTACCCCATTCAGGCCTGGGAAGTCCTGCGCAAAGTGGGTTGGTGGGAAAGCCTGCACATTGTCCTTTCCTATCTCTGGGCACAATTAATTCCGCGACCAGCTCCCCAGAACTTTGCCGACTGGGTCAAAGGCAAGTTCGGCACCCGACTCTTTCAAATGTTCTTTGAAGGATATACGGAAAAGCTTTGGGGGATCCCTTGTACCGAGATCAGTGCTGATTGGGCTGCCCAGCGCATCAAAGGTCTCAGCCTTGGGCAAGCCATCCAAAAGGCCTTGGGGTGGAATCGAAGCTTGGCCAAGTCTCTGATCGACCAGTTTCAGTTTCCTCGTCTGGGATCCGGGCAGCTCTATGAAAAAATGCAGGAGTATTTGCTTGCCGAGGGACAAAAAGTCCTGCTCAACACAGAAGTAGTCACCCTCAGACATCGGGGATCCCAAGTTGTCGAGCTGCAACTGCGCAATCTTCAGGATGGAAGTGAAACTTGGGTCTCCCCCTCCCACGTCATTTCCTCGATCCCTCTGACGGTGTTGGTGCAGAGCCTGCGGAAATTGCCTCCCCCCCAAGTGCTGCAGGCAGCCCGCAATCTCAGATTTCGCAATACTGTCTTGGTTTACTTGATTGTGCAGGGATCCCAGCTCTTCCCCGATAACTGGCTGTATATCAACGATCCAACGGTGGGGGTGGGACGGGTGACCAACTTCGCCAATTGGTCTCCGGCCATGTTGCCCAACCAAGAGCAAACCCCCTTGTGCTGTGAGTATTGGTGCAACTTTGGGGATCCCTTGTGGCAAGCTCCTGAGGAGGAATTGCTGGCTTTGGCCGAGAAGGAGCTGCGTCAAATTGGCCTGCTTCACGATCAAAAGATCTACAGTGGCTTTGTGGTGCGCCTGCCCCGCACTTATCCCATCTATACCGGTAGCTATAAAGAAGATTTAGCCATTTTGCAGGAGTATCTCAGCCAGTTTGAAAATCTACAAGTGGTGGGCCGCTACGGCTCATTTAAATACAACAACCAAGATCACAGTTTACTGATGGGCTTGCTGGCGGCTGAGAACATTCTCCGACCCGGTAGTCACAATCTCTGGCAGGTGAACTCCGACGACGATTACCAAGAAGAAATCAAAGTGCCATCTTCACCCTTAACGATTCAGCGATGAGCTTTCCTCTCAGTCATCTGTTGCAGCGAGGTCTGCAGTACCTTGCCCGTTTCTTAGGGCAAATCTTGTTGCCCAGTTTGGCCTTGACAGTGCTGCAGATCTTTATGATCTCCCTCTGGAGTGAGGAGAGCGATTATGTTTCCATCTTCAAGGGCCTAACTCAGTGGGATAGCCATTGGTATCTCGGCATCACGCGGCGAGGGTACCAGTTTGTGGGCTTTGACAAGATTGCCTATGAGCAGAGCAACGTGGCTTTTTTCCCCGGCTATCCCCTGGCGGTGGCCGGAATCAGTCGCCTTTTGAGCGTTGACCCTGAACTAGGGCTTTACCTCACCGCCCAGCTCTTTTGCTGGCTGATGTGGGTTTACCTTTTCCTGTTCTACTGCAAGTGGCAAATTCCCCCGCTCTGGCAGGCTTTGGCAAGTTTGCTCATCCTGGTTTATCCCACCAGCTTTTATCTGTGTGTGGGCTACAGCGAGTCTTTGTTTACAGCTAGCTTGTTGGGTTTTCTCTACTGGTCAATTCATTGGGATCGCCCCCTGCTGATGCTCCTGGCCGGGATCCACGGCTTGGCAATGAGCGCCACCCGCATTGTGGGTTTGCCGGTAGCCTTGATTCCACTTCTCAATCTCTGGTCAGGATCCCGACGTTGGCTTTGGACAGTGGCGACAGTGAGCCTGGCTTTGCTGGGGGGGCTGGGCTTTTTTCTCTACTGTCAGCTTCGCTTTGGACGCTGGGATCTCTACATGGAAATGCAGTCCTACTTTGGCCCCAGCTCTGTCAATTACCTGGCCATTGTTCAAGCGCACACCTATACTCCTCTCTTTTCTATTGGTCATTGGCGATCCCTGTTTTCCTTTTCTGAAGCTTTGGAAGCTGGGATATGGGCAATTTCCCTCAGTCAAGTGTTTGTTCCTCTCACCTTGGGATCCCTACTGGTGACCGGTTTGATAGATGGGATCAGCTCCACAGCCGGCAAAAGTCGGCGCTGGCAGGAGCGGCTGGGGTTTCATTTGGCTGCTTGGGTGATGTTTTACATTGCCTTAGCAGGAATGAGTGTGGTGGGCCAGCGAAGTATGGTTCGCTATTGCCTGCCGGTTTACATCGTGCAGGTGCTGGCCTGGCTGCATTGGGCCAAACACACCGATTTCAGCTTCATCCCCCAACGGGCTTGGCGATATCTTGGCAGTGCCCTGAAGCTGGGGTATTGTCTTTTGGCTTTCATCTTTTTTGCCCTCAACCAAATCCTCACCTGGCGCTACGTCCAACATCTTTGGGTGGCTTGACGGAGCCGTCTTGACGAGAGAAAGAGCAATGTGCCGATGAGTCTTCGCCTCAGCCATCTGTTGCAGCAGATCCGCAAACTTTTAGGTTGCTTCTCTGTTCGGATTGCTTTGCTAGGCTTAGCGCTTACTATCCTGCAAGTGCTAACGATATACCTCTGGACAAAACGCGGTGACTATGCTTCTGCTTTCGCGGCTCTGAGTCAGCGGGATAGCTATTGGTATCTCAGCATTGTGCGGCGAGGGTACCAGTTTGTGAGCTTTGATAAGATTGCCTATGAGCAGAGCAACGTGGCTTTTTTCCCCGGTTACCCCCTGGCGGTGGCTGGAATCAGTCACCTTTTGAGCGTTGACCCTGAACTGGGGCTTTACTTAACTGCTCAGCTCTTTTGCTGGCTGATGTGGGTTTACCTTTTCCTGTTCTACCGCAGGTGGCAAATTCCCCCACTCTGGCAAATTTTGGCGAGCTTGATTATTTTCATCTATCCCACCAGCTTCTACCTGTGCGTGGGCTACAGCGAGTCTCTGTTTATGGCCAGCTTGCTGGGTTTTCTCTACTGGTTCATTTATTGGGATCGTCCCCTGCTGATGCTCCTGGCCGGGATCCACGGCCTGGCCATGAGTGCTACCCGGATTGTGGGTTTGCCGGTGGCGTTGATTCCTCTCCTCAATCTTTGGCAGGGATCCCGAGGCCGTCGCCGGCTTTGGACAATGGTGACGGTGGGCCTGGCTTTGCTGGGAGGGCTGGGCTTTTTCTTCTATTGTCAGCTTCGCTTTGGACGCTGGGATCTCTACCTGGAAATGCAGCGTTACTTTACCGGCGTGAAAGCCAATTATCAAGCTATTTTCCAAGCTCGCACATATGTCCTTTCCGCCGAACGCTGGCAAAGCTTACTCTCTCTTTCTGCACCGATGAAAGACCCTGGGCTGTGGGCTGACGCTCTTAGCCAACTGTTTGTGTCTGCCACCCTGGGATCCCTGCTTGTTACAGGTTTAATGGATGCGGCAGGAGTTATGGCAGGTAGAAGCCAGTGTTGGCGGGAGCGGCTGGGATTTCACCTGGCTGCTTGGGCCATGTTTTACATTGCCCTGACGGGTACGAGCCCCTTGGGCGAGCGAAGCATGAGCCGCTATTGTCTGCCGGTTCACATCGTGCAGGTGCTGGCGTTGGTGCATTGGGCCAAACACACCGATTTCAGCTTCATCCCCCAGCGGATGCGGCCCTATCTTGGTGTCGCCTTGAAGCTGGGATATGGGCTGCTGGCTTTCATTTTTTTTGCCCTCAACCAAATCCTCACCTGGCGCTACGTCCACCATCTCTGGGTGGCTTGACTCCGCTTTCCTGAAGATAGGATGTGAGGGATCCCAACTTCTCACCGGCTGAGAGCTGTGGCCTTCTCTTCTCCCCGCAAGTCTCCCCGTCAAAACTCAGCCCCGCGTGTCGCTCAGACCCTTGAGCCCGCCAAAATTTACCCCTGCCCGTGCTGCCATCAAGGTCAGTTGCGCCTGATCACCCTAACCGAAGCCTTTGGGTGTAGCCGTTGCCAGCATATTTTTGCCATTACCCCCGACCGCCTGTACATCGAGCAACTGGCCGTTTCTTATCCCTATCGCAAAATGTGGTTCTGGAACGGCTACCAATGGGTGTTGCGGCGGGAAAACACCCTACAGGGATCCGCGCTCTTGGGCCTCACCCTCAGCTTGGGCATTGTCTTGGCGGTTGGGTTCATCGGCGCAGTGCTCTTCCCAAACCAAACCCAGTTGCTCAGTTGGTTCATGATTCTCGGCTTGTTGCTAACGCTGCTGATGGTAACGGCGATCCTGCTGCTGCGGCGGCCCTGAGGTGAGTGAGATTTTCTCCAGCGACTGGTCTCCAGAATTGGCAGCCCCAGCACTTGTGGATCCAACCATTTCTTGTTAGCAGTGGTCTGGAGAACGCAGCGGGTCTGTCTCTAATGGGCTAGGCGGGAGAAGTTCAAGTGACAGATTTCGGTTCAGACTTTGACTTAGGTACCACTCTGCGACAGGTACGCCGCTTACTACCGCAGATGCAGCGGCTGAGCAGCCAAACCAAGCGCCAGGCCCTGCTGGCTCTCTCGCGGTGTTTGTTGGAGCGCTCCGATCTGCTCCTGGAAGCCAATACCCTCGACCTGGAAAGTTGCCGCGAGCAAACCGTACCGGAGTGGATCCTCAACGGCCTGAAGCTCACCCCCGAGCGTCTACAGCGATCCGCCCAGTTGCTGACTCTCCTGGCCCAGCAGCCGGATCCCATTGGCAAGCTGGAGAAAGGGCACCGCCAGGAGAATGGCCTGTTTATTGGCCGCTACCGCGTCCCGTTGGGGTTGATTGCTCTGGTCTACGAAATCTACCCCGAGTTTGCCTTAAATGGCATTGGCATGTGCCTAAAAACAGGAAATGGCGTGATTTTGGCCAGCAGCGGTCCCATCCAGAAAACTCACCAGGCTATGGTCAACCTGTTGGCAGAGACGGCTTATGAGCACGGGATCCCGGAAGGGGCCATTCAAACCTTGCCCGCCCAAGACCGAACCGCAGATCCCCAAGCAGATTCCCCACTGTTGCCGTTGCTACAGCAAACCCGCTACCTCGACCTGGTGATTCCCTGCGGTCGCCCCGGCTGGGTGGAGTTCCTGTTGCAGGCCAGCAAAGTGCCGACTCTGGCCACCCATTTGGGCTACGGCCACATCTATCTGGATCGCACTGCCCCTTGGCCCTTGGTCAAATCGGCTTTGTTGGATCCCCTGGCCCAGTACGGCTCAGAAGGGATCCCTATCTATCAGCCTCTCACCCTCTGGCTGCTGATCCACACCGATTGGGCCACCAACCATCTGACCGCCTTGATTGAGGACTTGCTGGGTCACGGGATCGATATCCAGGCAGCCGCCTCCATTCTGGAACAGTTCCCGCAGCTCCAGCCGCTTGGGCAAGGCTTTGACTCGACGGAACGACCTCATCTGCGCCTGCAGCCCATTGCCGACCTGACGGAGGCGATCGCCTGGATTAACAAAAATGGTTGCCGTCAATCGGAGACGATCCTCACCGATAGCCAATCGGCGGCCCAACGCTTTCTCCAAGAGGTGGATGCCGCCCTGATCTACATCAACACTTCCCCCCTCTCGGCAGGCCGGGGAGCTGGGATCCCCACGTTGGGAGCGTTTCGCGACCTGTCTTTGGGCATTTCTACCCAGCGGCTGCACGTGCGCGGGCCCATCGACGTGGAAGCCCTGACAACGGTGAAGGTGGTGGCTCAGGGCGATCTGTAGAGCCGGGCAGCAACCCAACTGATGCGCCAAGGTTGGCCGGTCTGCCCAAGATCCAAGAGCTGGGATGAGGCTGGAGAATGAGAATGTAGATCGCCATCAGCTCAACATCCAACTGAGCCCAAAGGGAGGACTTTTTTGGGGATCGACCTTCGCAGTTACGTGTTTTTGGATCGGCTGCAACCCCAGTATGCTGCTTATCTGGGCACAGTAGCCTACGGCTTTTTGCCCCTGCCTGGGGACACTTCTTTGTGGGTCGAGATTTCCCCCGGCATCGAGATCAACCGCGTTATGGATATTGCCCTGAAGGCCACCTCGGTGAGGCCGGGGCTGCAGGTGGTGGAACGCCTCTACGGCCTTCTGGAAGTACACTCCAGCAACCAAGGGGATACCCGCACCGCCGGACGGGCGATTCTGGCTGCCTTAGGGGTGAGTGAACAGGAGCGCCTCAAGCCCCGCATCATCTCCAGCCAGATCATCCGCAACATCGATCCCCACCAAACCCAGTTGATTAACCGTTCCCGCCGTGGCCAAATGCTCCTGGCTGGCCAAACCCTCTACATCCTGGAGGTGCAACCGGCAGGCTATGCCCCCCTGGCTGCCAACGAGGCAGAAAAATCTGCCCAGATCAACATCCTAGAAGTGATGCCTTTCGGTAGCTTTGGCCGCGTGTATTTGGGAGGGGAAGAGCGAGATATTCTGGCCGCCTGCCGCGCTGCCGAAGCCGTTTTGGCGGGGGTTTCCGGTCGGGAGCCCCTCTTGTTGCCTGAGGAGGTGTAGCCAATGGCAGACTCCGATCCCAAGCCAAGATCGCCCCTGTCGCAACGCCGGGATCCCTCTTCAGCAGAGCAGGTGAGGCTGTTGACGGAGCTGGCCGCTCCCTACCGCAGCTTGCGGCGCTTCATCTACTTGGCGGTGGGGTTCTCGGCTACCATCGGGGCGTTTGTGTTTTTCTTTCGAGCCCTGGCGGGACGGGACTTGAACACCACCTTGCCCAGCTTGGCCTTGCAGTTGGGGATCCTGGCCGGCGCCATCGGCCTGAACAGGCTGGAAAACCGCTCTCACCAGAAGGTGATCAGACAGGTCAAACAACGCTTGGGCATGCAGCAAGACTCCCAGGAGCCCCAACGGTCGGCGGACAGTTAGCCCGCCCATTCCCCGCAGCCCCTTTCTCAATCCAGATCAAAGTCATCATCATCCGCGTCAGCACTGCGCAGATAGCGGCGCTGAGTTTGGCGAGCGGGATCCCCTTGTGACCACTTTTGGACAATTTGGACACCCAGAAAGGTCAGAAAGGCCCCCAAAGCCACAAACGTGAGAAGTGGGATCGCCAGGATCACCACTGCGCCCAGGACATAGATAGCCACCTTGGGCAGAGACGGATCCACCCCCCAGCGGCGGCTGCGCACCCAATCGGTGAGCTGCTGATCCCAGCGGCGTAGGCGAGGGACGTTTTCCTCGAAGATCTCCAGCAAAATTGGCCCCAGACGACGCAGATTGCCCTGAGTTTGCCTTCGCCAATCTTGCACCGAGCGCCCCATGTTCGGGATCCCTTGTCCTGTCATCTTCAGGCCGATCCTAGCCCAACCCCAGCAACCTTCCCATTGGCCCACCGGATGTAAATTTGTTTGAACATTTGGATCGGAGATTTTGGAGGCTTCCCAGGACTACTGTACACTGAGGGCACTTGCGCAGCGATGCTGCTGCCCTGCGGATTCGGTAAACCTTTTTTTAACGTTTCAACCTGCTCGACTGGAGAACGCTAATGGCTCACTCGGTCAAGATCTACGACACCTGCATCGGCTGCACTCAGTGTGTGCGGGCTTGTCCCACCGACGTGTTGGAGATGGTGCCCTGGAAGGGGAACAACAAGGCTGGCATGATCGCTGCCGCTCCCCGCACCGAAGACTGCGTTGGCTGCAAACGCTGTGAAACCGCTTGTCCCACCGATTTTCTGAGCATCCGAGTCTACCTTGGCCCCGAAACCACCCGCAGCATGGGCTTAGCCTACTGATGGGGGCACCTGGCCGCAACCCCACTCTCAACTGCCCACAGAGCACAAGTATTCCAGAGTACCAGAAAAGCAGTTTACTTCCCAACCCAGTTCCAGCCTTTCCCTCTTCCGGGGAGAGGCTGTGGCGTATGGCAGGTCTTAAGCTGTTTGGTAAACTACCCGACACCCGCGCTATGCGCAGGGTGCGAGCTTTATCCCAATCCCTAGCGGCCCCAGAGGACAGCTAAGTTTCGGAATTTCAGGCGAGTTTACAGTCGCCCCAAGGAGAGAGATTACTTGAGCAGCGTTATGGTCAGCATCCCCTTCCCACCCGCAGTGTCCACACTTGAACGACTTACCATTGCGGTAGGACTTACCCCGCTCAGGGTGGATGTGCAGGCATTTGTGGCAGGTCTGACTGGTGTAGGCAGGCGGCACCAGCACCACAGGCACTCCAGCAATGGCAGCCTTGTAGGCTACAAACATCCTGAGCTGGTAGAACGCCCAGTTGTTAGTCCTGCGCCGCTCGGCTTTGCTCCGAGGCTTCTGATTCAAGCACTCTCGAATGCCTGTCAAGTCTTCAAAAGCCAGTGCCGCACCAATAGCCTGGGCATCCCTGACCAAGGTTTTGCTGATGTTATGGTTCAGCCATGTCTGGTAGCGCCGTTCTCTCCCAGAGAGCCTTCTCAACAGCCTCCTAGAGCTGCGAGTGCGTTTGGATTGAACCTTGGCGCGTACACGGCTGAACCGGTCGCGGACGACCTGGATGTGCTCTCCACTCCAAGAGCGTCCGTTGCTAGCGGTGGCGATATCCCGCCTGCCCAAGTCAACTCCGATTACCTTTGGAGTTTTGCCAGTCGGGGGAGTATCCAGCTCAACAGCAATGTTGATGTAGTAGTCCCCTTGCTTGGTCTTGGACAGAGTAGCGCTGGTGGGCGTTTGCCCCCGCAGCAAAGCGATTTGATAACCGCCAATCTTGAGCTTGAGCCAAACCCGTCCGCTCATCAGGGTCACGCCCACGGCTTGGTCGGACTCTCGGTACTTAAAAGTACGCGCGTCCAAAGTCAGACTGGTGGGGCGGAACTTGTGGACTTGCTTCACCACCTTGGCATTGCTAATCACCCGACGGAGCGCCTGACAGACGTGGTTGGCTTTCAGCCCCGTTGCTGCCCTTACCGGCCGATAGACCAAGTGGTGCAGCTTGGCGGTGTTCCAGCAGTTCTTTTGTTTGGCGGTGTCGAGAATCTGGTTGCAAGCATTCGCAAAGCCCTGCAAAGTGCGGTCAATTTCTTGACGCAACTCTTGTGGGACTATCAGCTTGCAACGTACAGAGATAGTCTGGCTCATGGGCTTATTGTAGTTCATCCAGACTTTTGACCAGCAAACCTATATGGAGGAGGGCTTTCCTCCCGACACCAAGCCTGCGGCTATGGTGCGGGCCTCCAGCCCGAAAATTTGGTGATTCTAGAGGGGGGATCCGCCCCCTTTTTTCCTTTAGGGCTGCAGATAGAGGCGGTGCTGACGGATATAGTGCTCCACAGCAGGGGGCACCAGGTAGCGGATAGACCCTCCCTTTTGGATTTGCTGTCGCAGGTAGGTGGAAGAGAGCGTCAGGGTAGGGGCTTCCAGGATTTGGGCTTGGATGGGCAACTTTTCGGCTACCGCCTGCAGCACCTGGGCGGCATCGCCGGCATCCACCCGTGGGGCAACAATCCAATGGCAGAGGCGGGCCAGTTCTTCCGCTTGATACCACTGGGGCAGGTCCCGCAGAGCATCCACGCCGATGATCCAGTACCACTGGGTATTGGGTTGCTCCTGGATGAGGGTGCGCAGCGTCTCGATGGTGTAGGAGCGCCCCGGACGGCAGATCTCCAGCTCTGAGCAGGCGAAGCGCTCGTGGTCGGCAATGGCCAACTTGACCATGGCCAGGCGGTCGGCTTTGCTGGCACCAGGGGCCAGAGGCTTGTGGGGGGGATCCCCGGCGGGCATCCACAGCACCTGATCCAGGTCAAACTGCCAAAGAGCTTGTTCTGCCATGATCAAGTGGCCATGGTGCACAGGGTTGAAGGTTCCACCCAGAATGGCAATGCGGCGGTGCTTCATGGCTGCTGGCTCAGGTAGGTGATGGCATCCCGCAGCCAGTCTTCCGTTGGGCGGCGGTGGGTGGGCAGAGCTTGCAAGGCAGCCTGAATTTCCTGAGTGCTGTAGCCCAGGGCCAGTAAGGCCATTTCCACCTCTTCCCGGATAGGCATGGGCGGCCCCCCGGCCAAGGGTTGATCCGCAACTCCCACCCCCTGTCGCCAGTGGGCCAGCTTGGTTTTCAGCTCCAGGGCCAGCCGTTGGGCCGTTTTATGGCCTACCCCCGGCGTGAGGGAGAGCAGGCGCACGTTTTCGGTCACCACCGCCTGCACCAGCTCCGGCAGGCTGAAGGTATTCAGCAGGGCCAAGCCCAAAGCCGGCCCCACCCCCGAGACTTTGATGAGTTCCACAAACAAATCGCGCTCGGCTGGCGAGCCAAACCCGTACAACACCAGCTCAGTCTCTCGCACCACCAAATGGGTGAACACCCGGACGGGCTCCCCCACTGCAGGCAGTTGCTTGAGAAAACGTCCTGGGGCCTTGACGCGATAGCCGATCCCCTGCACCTCAACGGTGAGGCTACTGCGCTCTCCCCATTCGATGGCCACAAGGTGGCCGCTTAAAAACGCGATCATGCTGCGAGTTTAATCTGGGTTTGGGATGCTCTGCTCGACTGGAGCTCCAAAGTCGGCCAAGCAATCTAAAGTCCTTGCCAAAGGCTGCTTCCCTACAAGGCTATTTCACAGACCATTTCTCTACCTGTAGACTGTTCCCCATCCAGCTCTGTATTCTCCCTCATCCATGCCGATTCGCCCTTTTCCCATCGGCCAATGGCTTTGGCTCCTGTTCTCGCTGGGGGTGCTGCTCTTTCTCCATCTTCCTCTGCTGGTGATCGTCCTTTATGCCTTCAGCCCCGATGAGGCGACCTTGCGCTTCCCTTTGCCGGGGCTGACCTGGCATTGGTTTGCCGTGGCCTGGGGGCGGGCAGATATTTGGCGGGCCTTGTTTTTGTCTTTGCGGGTGGCTTTGCTGGCTACCGGAGTGGCAGTGGTGCTGGGATCCCTGGCGGCAGCAGCAGTCTATCGCAGCCGATTTTTTGGCCGCGAGACGATCTCGTTTTTGGTGTTGCTGCCCATCGCCTTGCCGGGCATTGTCTCCGGGATCGCCTTGCGCTCGGCGATCCATTTGCTGCATATCCCTTTCAGCTTTTGGACAATTGTTATCGGCCATGCCACCTTTTGTCTGGTGGTGGTGTACAACAACGTGCTGGCGCGGTTTCGCCGCATGGGACGCTCTCAACTGGAGGCTTCTGCCGACTTGGGGGCCAATCCTCTGCAAACCTTTCGGTACATCCTTCTGCCCGAACTGGCCTCGGCCCTATTGGCGGGATCCCTGCTGGCGTTTGCCCTGTCTTTCGATGAGATTATCGTCACCACCTTCACCGCCGGCCAGCAGCAAACCTTGCCGATTTGGGTGTTTAGCCAGCTCACCAAGCCTCGGCAGCGTCCGGTGATCAGCGTGGTGGCCCTGGGGGTGATCGGCCTGACGGTGCTCCCCATTTGGCTGACCCATCATTGGACTCAAGAGAAAACCTCAACTCGCTGATGGCTCTTTCCAGCCTCATGCAAGGTTTGCACTTGGAGGGATCCCTAAGTATTGGCCGGAGTCGCTGTAACAGCAAGGAAACGCTGGCCCTGGTTGATCGCAGAGCCCTTGTGAGAAAATGTAACAAGCATTTCATTTGTGAAAATTGAGGTATCTATGGCTGTCACTCGTGCCGGACGCGCCCCTCTCGTGCGGGGCAGCAGCGAGGGAAATCCTGCCAAGTTCATGGAAATGGCCAGCTCTTTGCTCAGCACCCGCACCCGCCAAGGCAGCGGCAAAAAGGTTCAAGATCGCTCCTCCTACGGCAAAGCGGGCAACCCGCAAGAGTTCATGCAGATGGCCAGCGAATTGCGCCGATCCCTGGAGCAGCAGGGGCGGTAGCCGATCTTGTCCACCGTCAAACCTAGGCCCTCCCCGTCCAGTTGCCTAAGCTGGACGGTTTTCTTGCTGCTCCTCTCAAGCCAGAGGCGGCCAATCGCTTCTGAGGCCACTCACCGGTGTTGGATCCCGTTACAGGCCCAACTTCGAGTCCAGAGCTCCGCCCTTGAGCTTCTGTGCAATGAGCCGGCAGAAGAGCAGCATGTCAGGATGGGAAAAGTGCTCATCGGGGCGCTCTTGCCGGTGGACGTGATTGAGGCCAAGACGACATGAAAAACAAAGGCTTTTGGCTGGCCGGGATCCTGGGGGTAATCTTGGATCAGGCGACCAAGCACTGGGCAGTGGAACGGCTGCTGCCGGGGCCAGAGATTGAGCTGTGGCCAGGGGTGTTTCACCTCACCTACGTGGAGAATACCGGCGCTGCTTGGAGCCTGTTTGAAGATTCGGCAGAGCTCTTGAAGTGGATCTCGCTGGGGGTGGCGCTGGCGTTGGCGCTGCTGGCCATTCGCGGCGGGATCCTGAGCCGTTGGGAACAGGCGGGCTATGGCTTGGTGTGGGCAGGAGCCGTGGGGAACGGCATCGACCGCTTCGTCAACGGCTATGTCGTGGACTTTTTCAATTTGATCTGGATTCGCTTTCCGGTATTCAACGTGGCCGATGTGGCCATCAACCTCGGGGTGGCCTGCCTGCTGATCGGTTTGCTACAGGACAACTCAAAGAAAACGGGATCGACTGCTACCTCGCCTCGCTTGGAGAAAAAGCCCAGTCGCGACAGCACCCACTTTAAGGATTGACCAGCCGATGAACAGCCTTCAGGGATCCCTCGGGATGCTCATGTCCTTGGCAAGGGGGATCCCCGGTCAGCTGCAAGGACTCCGTCCGCCTATTGCAAACGGCTGGCTTGCTGGGCCACCTGGCAGAAGCGCTCGACATCTGCGGGCAAAGTGTTAAAAGCCGTCACCAGGCGGATTAAGTTGTGACCTTCCCCCAGCCAGCGGTAAAACCGAAACCCCGCCTGCTCCAGGGCCTGGAGAACCGGCTCCGGCAGCTCGATAAAAACCTCATTGGCCTCGGTGGGATATACCAACTTGGCTCCCGGCAGGGATCCCAGTCCCTGCGCCAACCGTTGGGCCATCGCGTTGGCATGGCGAGCATTGCGCAGCCACACCCCATCCTGGAGATAAGCCTGCAATTGGGCAGACAAAAAGCGCATCTTCGAAACCAGATGGCCACTGCGCTTGCGACGAAACTCAAAATCGCCCACCTGATTTGGATGAAAAAACACCACCGCTTCCGCAGCCCAGGCTCCATTTTTGGTGGCCCCAAAGGACAGCACATCCACCCCCGCTTTCCAGGTCATCTCGGCAGGGGTGCAGCCCAAACCGACCAAGGCGTTGGCGAAGCGAGCCCCATCCATATGCACCTTGAGGCCAAAGTGATGGGCCAAATCCGCCAAGGATCTGAGCTGCTCCAAGGAGTAGAGGGTGCCGGCCTCGGTGGCTTGGGTCAGGCTGAGGCAGGCAGGTTGTACGTGATGAACCACCCCAAACCCCGCCCGCTCCAGGGCTGCTTTTAAGTTGCCCCAGTCGATACGGCCTTGTTCCCCTGGGATCCCCACCAACTTGGCCCCACCTGTAAACAGCTCTGGCGCTCCACATTCGTCCAGATTGATGTGGGCCTCGGGATGGCAATAAATCGCCCCGTAGGGCGGGGTGAGCACCGAAAGGGCCAGGGCATTGGCAGCAGATCCTGTTGCCACCGGAAACACTGCCACTTCATGCTCGAAGATCTCGGCAAACAGCCTTTGCACCTGCGCTGTGCATTCGTCCCCTCCATAGGGCATGGCGGATCCCCGGTTGAGGGCCAACAGGGCTTCCATCACCTCAGGACAGGCGCCTGTGACATTGTCGCTGCAAAAGTTCATGGCATGGACAACTGGGGGATCTCGCCGAGGAAAGGTTAGGGCCAGTTTATTTCGCGCCAACCCAACCGGGATCCTCCAAAGTATCCCAGGCTTGACCTGCCTCTCCCTCAACCGTTTGCAATAGCGGGACAGAGTCCTTTTGGGGATGGGAAGGCGGCTCAGGCTGGTCGCGATAGCGGGACGGAGTCCTTTCGCAATAGCGGGATGGGGTCTTTGCACTCCACCACAACCCCAAAGCGGGCCCCAACCCCAACAACAGGCCCAGCCCCGCCGGCGCAACAATGCCGGAGCCCAGGCTCATCAACAGGGCAAAAGCAAAATTAGCTACATAGAGCACCAGCGGCCCCACCAACTGGCGGCGGTCAAGGATGGGTTGATCCTCGCCCCACAGCAGATTGGCCACCGTCATGAAGGCAGCCCCAGTCAGCATCCAACCACCGAAGTTTTGCAGCGGCATACCGAAGAAGGGCCCCGGCTGAAACCACGTCCAAAACGGGATCAAGCCGCGGGTCATGGCCGGATCCAGCACGAAGTCCCAGGCGGTGAGCAGCAGGGCCCCCAACATGATGGCCTCGAAGTGGATCAACCAGTGGCGCTGGGTTTGCAGAGCCACACGCGCCAACAAATAGGACGACAACCCCACATAAAACCAAGACAGAGGGATGGTAAAAGGCACCAACCCGGCAATCTTATAGCCCAGCCCACTCAGGTAGCCGTAGTTGCCAAAAGGGATCCCAGTGCTGGTGCCCAACAGCTCACTGCCCAAGGAAATGCCCACCGCCGGGATCAAAAACATCAATAGGCGCCGCACCCCCAACAGCCGGGATCCCATCAGAGCTGCCGCCAGTGCACCGAACACCATGTAGGCCACGCCGCCATTGCCCATGCTCAAGGAGAAAGCTTGAATGCCAATGGGGGGCAAACTGGCCACCCACTCAGGATGGGGTACAACCCAGAGCAACCCTGCCAACCCAAAAAGCAAAGACAGAATGTGCAAACCCAGAGCTAAGGCCTCCAGCCGCTGCCAAATCGAGCCAGACAGGGGCAGAACACTTCGCCCAACAGAAGACTGGAAAGGCAGGCTGACGAGAACACCAGAGGACGAGAACCAACGCATGAGAAACTCCCGAAGAGTGGTTAAGCGAAGCCGCTCTGTCTCCTTGCAACCCATACGGCGGCTGAGGGAAAAAGCGGATGGCCCCAAGAGAGAGCCTAAAGCCAAGAACAAGCCCGCTTGCTTGCAGGCCGGCCTACTTGGAATGGCCCTCTGGACGGAGATGTCACCACCGCTAACGGTGACACTGCTGATATTTTGCTGTCTATTGTATCAATTCGTAAACATATCGCCCGTTTTTCCTCAGGTCTCCTCCCCGTCTTCGCCGCAGGGATCCCGGGTGGGGGTGTACGCCCAGTTGGCTCGTGCTGTGGAGCGCCAGGACTGGCTTCAGGCCCTGCAGCTGGTGGATCTGTTGCAGCAGCACACGGAAGATCCCGCCCAGCGTCAGGATCTGGAAGACTATCGGCTGGAGCTGGAAAAATATCGTTCTGCTTATGGGGATCCGCCGCCGCCCCAGTGGCCGTTTTTGCACAAGCCCTTTGTCGGAGAATTTCCCGTCACCAATCTCTTCGACCATGATCTGCCTTTGGGGGAGAGGGATGGCAACAGACGGTTTGTGAGTGGGCAAGGCCAGGTTTGGATCCCCGACCCGCTGCACCCGTGTGGCAAAAGCGATGGCCATGCCGGTTATGACTGGGAGATGCCGGTGGGCACCCCGATCCTGGCCGCTGCCGCAGGACGGGTCACCTTGGCCCGCGAGGAGCCGGAGTTTTTTTGCCCCAGCTTGGGCCGGCTGGTCAGGGGGTTGCGGGTGCGCCTTCTGCACGAGCCAGAATTCTCCGATGGGGAGAGAGCAGACAGAAGAACCCTTCCCCGCTGGGAAACCCTCTACGCCCACCTCAGCCAAGTTGGGGTGCAGGAGGGGCAAGTGGTGGCCCCAGGAGAAATCATCGGCCTATCGGGAGATAGCGGCTGTGCCAGCGGGCCCCATCTTCATTTCGAGGTGCGTCGCTTCGACAACACCAACTCCGGCCAACCAGCTGCCGTCGATCCCTACGGGTGGTTTGGGTCTGGCCTGGATCCCTGGAGTATTCACCCCCTTGGGGCCGAGAGTCTGTTCCTTTGGCAGGTGGGACAAGCCCCCAGCTTGGGAGCTTGCTGGCAAGGGTAGCGATAGCCATGACGGACATCCGCTCTGGGCGAGACCTCGCTGACAGACAGACGCGCAGCAGATTACAGATCTCGGCGGACAAAGCCATCTCCCTCCCATTGGTAGAGGGTAGCCCTCAAATCACGGCTGGCACCGGGCGGGCTTGAGATGACCAGGATCCCTTGCGGGCTGACCCGCAGGCTGGCATTGCTCAGATCCGTCACGCTCAGCAGTGGCACAAGTCCCTCAGGCCGGTGTTCCAAGACCAAGACAGAGCGCAGCAGGCTGATGCCCCCTCGCTCGGTGAGGAGCACCAACTTGGGCTGTGGGCTGGAGGTGATGTCCGTGCGCAGGTGAGCCTCCACCAACCGCCCTGGGATCGGCTCAGCCGTGTGGAGCAGACGAAAGCTATACCCCCCCTGGTGCTCGAAGCTGAGAACGCGCACCACCGGCTCTACGGTGGGCTGCCGCTGAATCTGAAACACAGCCACCACATCCTGGCGAGATGGAGAGGTTAGGCTGGCCGGGAACAGGCGTAGGTTTTCGCCACGATTGCCGCGAATAAAATCCCACCAAATGGATTGATTGAATAAAGCCACAACCCCACCTCGAGCAGCGCCGCCCTCAGAAGGAACCGGCAGCAGCGGAAGCACAGGCTGGGGATAGGCAGGAACAGCAGCAACCGGTAGAGTGGCAGCCAAGGCCGCTCCCCAGGCTATTCGACCACAGGAACACAACAGCTTCCGCATATTTCCTCACTCCTCGCCCCTAAAATTCTAAAGGACTCCAAGGTTCTCCCAGTCAACCAAACAGCCGGGATACAGGGATCCCTTTTATGTCGAACGCAACCTCGATCTCACCTTGATCTCGCCTGGCAATGGGCTACCAAGTTAGGGTGAAAAGCCTGGAGCTTCCTCTGTAGCCAACAAAGTCGGCTTGGAACGACGCCCCGCCAATTTGAAAGGGATCCCCCAGGAGCAAGGGGCAGCCCCCCGACGGAGAGCTTTATTTTTCAGCAGCCAAAAACAGTTGAGCTCGCCAAAAGCAGGCGATGGATTTGCTGTCGAAATCCATTCCCAAACGGGCCATTTCTGTAAGCTCAGAAGCAGAAAACTCCACTACGGTAATATCTTCATCCTCATCCTTATCGGGAGGGGAATCCAGCACTTCCAGCTCCCGCGCCAAATAGGCATACATAATCTCGCTGGAATAGCCGGGGCACAAATAAAATTGGCCAAGGGGATCCCAGCGATGGGCACGCAGGCCCGTTTCTTCTTCCAGCTCGCGGCGAATGGTGTCATCGGGATGCTCCCCTGGCTCGACCGTGCCTGCCGGGAATTCGTAAAGATAGGAAGCGACCGCAAAGCGATATTGACGAATGCAGACGAACTTGCCTGCTGCAGTTACAGGCACGGCCACCACCCCCCCGGGATGGATGAGGTACTCCCGCTCTCCCTCTTTGCCGTTGGGAAAACGCAAACGCTGGCTGACGAAGGTGTATTTGTGGCCTTGATAGCGGAGGCGCTCACGAATCACCTGAGATGGGTTTTGCATGGCAAGGGATCCCGAGAGTAGAGCCGCTCTCAGCTTAATGGTTTTCGGCGCTGTTGCAACCGGGCAATCCAGAGGGATCCACACGCCCTTGGGATCCCGTGTCTGGGGTAGAGTCAGGAAAAGCACAAAAGTTGCAGGCCATGATTTACCCTCCCTTGAAGGAGTTTCTTGCCCTCACCAAGCAGGGCAACTTTATCCCGGTGTACCAGGAATGGGTGGCGGATTTGGAAACGCCGGTTTCTGCCTGGTATCGGGTTTGTGCTGGCCAGCCCTACAACTTTCTCCTGGAGTCGGTGGAGGGGGGGGAACAGGTGGCCCGCTACAGCTTCTTGGGCTGCGATCCCCTGTGGGTTTTGGAAATACGCGGGGATCAGGCGCTACAGCGATACCGCGATGGCCGACAGGAGCACCACCAAGGGGATCCCTTTGCCATCTTGGCCCGCTGTTTGCAGCCTTATGAGCCGGTGCATTTGCCGGAATTGCCCAGCAGCATTGGCGGCCTGTTTGGCTACTGGGGCTATGAGCTGATTCGCTGGATTGAGCCCAAGGTGCCCATCCACCCCCTGCAGCCGGGGGATCCCCCTGATGCCGTTTTGATGCAGGTGGACAGCATCCTGCTCTTTGACCAGGTGAAGCGCAAGATCTGGGTGGTGGCCTTCGCCGATACCCGTCACCACGCTGCCGAGGAAGCCTATGCCCAAGCCTGCCGGCGGGTGGAAAAGCTGATGCAGCAGCTCAGCGCTCCTCTTTCTCTGGCCCATCTGCACCTCAACTGGAAGCCCCACCTGTCGGAAAGGACTCCGTCCCGCTGGCGCGAACAAATCCCCCCCAGCACCCTGAGCCGCCCAGCCTACTGCCAAGCCGTGGAACAGGCTAAGGACTACATCCGCGCCGGAGATATCTTCCAGGTGGTGCTCTCGCAGCGGTTTACCGTCTCCTTTGCGGGGGATCCCTTTTGCCTCTACCGCTCGTTGCGGCTGATTAACCCTTCCCCTTATATGGCGTTTTTGCAGTTTGGGAATCTCTGCCTCATCGGCTCCAGCCCAGAGGTGATGGTCAAACTCAGCCGGGTGGGAGAAGACCGCATCGCCACCGTGCGCCCCATTGCCGGCACCCGCCCCCGCGGCACCACCCCTCTGGAAGACCGGCAGCTGGAGCAAGAGCTGTTGGCAGATCCGAAAGAACGGGCCGAACATGTGATGCTGGTGGATCTGGCCCGCAACGACCTGGGACGGGTCTGCCAACTGGGATCTGTGCAGGTGGACGACCTGATGCAGATCGAGCGCTACAGCCATGTGATGCACATTGTCAGCAACGTGGTGGGGCGGCTGGATCCCCAGTACAGCGCCTGGGATCTGCTGCGGGCCACCTTCCCTGCCGGCACTGTTACCGGCGCCCCCAAAATCCGCGCCATGCAGATTATTCATGAGCTGGAAGGATGCCGCCGCGGGCCCTATGCCGGCGCCTATGGCTACTACGACTTTTCTGGCCAACTGAACACCGCCATCACCATCCGCACTCTGCTGGTTCATCAGGGCCAGGTGAGCTTGCAGGCCGGGGCAGGTATTGTAGCCGACTCGGATCCGGAGCGGGAATATCAAGAATGTCTGAACAAAGCGCGGGGCATGTTAATGGCTGTGGCCAGTTTGCAGGAGACCTAGCCGATGTTGGCCCAGTTGCGCTTCAGCCCTGCGGTTCGCGTCAGCGGGACGGAGTCCTTACAGGAGCTCCAGCAGCCGGATCCAGAGACCGTAGAGCAGGCTTTTGAACTGTTTTCCACAGAGGGCTATCTGGTGTTGCCGGAGATCTTTCCCCCCGAGCTCATCGACAAGTTGCACAGCAGCTTTCTGGCCACCTACAGCCGCTACTGCACCCACGAAAACCACGCCGATGCCCTGTTAGTGGGCAATAGACGGGTGATGGTAACGGTTCGCCTGGAGGGCCCCTTCAACGATCCCCTCATCTATGCCCATCCTCTGATCTTGCCCATCCTGAAGCGGATTTTGGGGCCGGAGTTGATCTTGAGCGGGCTGGGGGCGGTGGTCTCTCTGCCGGGATCCGCCGATCAACAAGTTCACCGGGATCTGTCTCATCTGTTTGGCGACGAGACCTTGGATGCGATCATTCCTTGCTATGCCCTGAATTTGCTTATTCCTCTGGTGGAGGTCAACGAAGAGAACGGCATGACCCGTCTCTGGCCCGGCAGCCATGCGGTCTTCGATGCCCACTATACCGAGCTGGCCCAGCAGATGCCCTTTGTCGATCCACCCTTGGCCAAGGGATCCTGCCTCCTGTTCGACTACCGCCTGATTCATCTGGGTCGGGCCAATCGCTCGCCCGCTCCCCGTCCCCTTCTCTACAACACCTACAGCCGCGCTTGGTTTCGGGATCCCATCAATTACACTCGGCAACCTCCCCTGGTGATCCCGGCCCAAGAAAAAGAGCGGATCCCAGCGGAGCACCAAAACCTATTCGTGACGGCACAGATTGTGTAGACGGCCCGGAACTGCGAGCTAACCGAAAACTCGGCGGCTCAGGCCCCGGCATTTATGCCTAGGGATAAGCTACCGTCTCCTGATAGGATGTGAGTATCGCTCCACCCATTTATAGAAAGGTGCAGTGCTGAAGGTGAAGTAGAAGTATCTGGGGTGTTTCCACATCCCAGTAGCTGGTGCGTTCGCCTTGGCGGCGCGAAGCGCTTTGGCGTCCCCCACGGTGCTGCGGTATAAGCCACATGCTCGGTGTAGCTCAGTCAGTGGGAGTTGTTTTGCTGGCTGAGAACGGATCCTCTGGCTTTAGCCGTGGGGAGAACGTCAACCTCTCCTCTTGTTTGAGGAATCCGGTCAGCTAGACCGCCGAGAAGCGACGCCCTCTATGTATCAGCATGAGGGTCAGGATGAAAGGCGGAAACCCTTGCTATGGTAAACACAGAGCGGTGGGGCATCCCGTTCTTAAAGCTCAGGAAATGTCCTTAACAGGAGTCACTGAGAAGCTCGTACTCTATGCATCAGCATGAGTGCGGGAGTATGTCACGATGTCTCAGAATGGGGGTGGTTATCCCCGTTATTGCAGTTTGATTGCGCATCCCACCATGAGCGAAAAGATCCCCCAAGATCCCTCCTTGCCGGAAGTGGCGGCTGAGATGGCCTTTGCTGCAGAGCCCAGTTTAGAGGAGGTAGGAGCTACTGCGGAAGAAACCACCCCAGACTCGGATCCCGGCAAGGGATCCCCTGGCACCGGCGGGTCGAATGCGCAGCGTGTCCGTCAACTGCTGGGCATGAAAGGAGCAGAGGTGGAGTCTCGCTCCATTTGGCAGTTGCACTTGCAGCTGATGAAACCGGTTACCTGGATTCCTTTGGTGTGGGGTCTGATTCCGGGGGCGGCATCTTCCGGTCACTTCACCTGGACTTGGGAGAATGTGGCTCTCATTTTGGTGGGCATGATTCTGGCGGGCCCCCTGATGACGGGCTATACCCAAACGGTGAACGAATACTACGACCGCGAGATCGACGCCATCAACGAGCCCTACCGCCCGATCCCTTCGGGGGCCATCTCTCTGCAGCGGGTGGTTATCCAAATCTGGGTGCTGCTGATCTTGGGGTTGGGCTTGGCCTACGCTCTGGACTGGTACACCGGCCATGACTTCCCGGTGATCACCTGCATTGCGCTGGCAGGAGCCCTGATTGCCTACATTTACTCGGCGCCCCCCCTGAAGCTCAAGCGCAACGGCTGGCTGGGCAACTACGCCCTGGGCGCCAGCTACATCGCCCTGCCCTGGTGGACAGGCCACGCCTTGTTCGGCGAGCTGAACTGGACGGTCTGCATCCTGACGCTGATCTACAGCTTGGCCGGGCTGGGGATTGCTGTGGTCAACGATTTCAAAAGCATCGAAGGGGACAGGCAGTTTGGCTTGGCCTCTTTGCCGGTGATGTTTGGGGCGATGGGGGCCGCTTGGATCTCGGTGCTGATGATCGACCTGTTCCAGTTCGGCATGGCCTCGTTTTTGCTGGGGGCGGGCCTAAAACTTTACGCGGCCCTTTTGGTGCTGCTGATCATCCCGCAAATAACCTTCCAAGATATGTACCTGCTGCGGGATCCTTTGAACAACGATGTGAAATACCAGGCCAGTGCGCAGCCCTTCTTGGTGTTGGGCATGTTGGTGGTCGGGCTGGCGTTGGGCCGCTCGGGGCTGTGGTAGTCGAGCCGACGGCAAAGTGCCCATCTTGGCAACAGAGGTGACGG
This sequence comes from Thermostichus sp. OS-CIW-32, assembly GCF_054060415.1. Classification (NCBI taxonomy): domain Bacteria; kingdom Bacillati; phylum Cyanobacteriota; class Cyanophyceae; order Thermostichales; family Thermostichaceae; genus Thermostichus; species Thermostichus sp. OS-CIW-32. Next base: position 35,510 of record NZ_JBSSDD010000008.1, read on the forward strand.
CTTCCGCCCTGGGTTCGGCCCGACATCTGGGCCAAGATCAAGTTAAGTTGAGCCAGGGATCCATCCCCTTCGAGGATCGTTGGCGGATCCCTGGAAGCTGTTATGGCCCTGGGCCAAAGGAGATATCCAATGAAGCTGTTGTTTCCCCTCCAACTCGGCCTAAGCCTGGCTTTGCTCTTGGGGCCGCTGGCCGTCTCTCCCGCCCAAGCGCAGCGGATCGTCATCGACGGGCGGGGGATCGTGGTAGAACCCAGCACAGGTGGCTCGGTGATCCTCAATCCCGACCAGCCGGTCTTTTCTCCAATCTTGCCCTCTGCAGTTCCTTTTTCCATCGATGAAGAAGGCAAGATCGTCTCTGCCCCTGGCTACCGCTGCAGTGCGGCTACTGCTGCCGACAACTCCCCCATCATCTGTCGCTCCCAGTTCAACCGCAACGACGTGGTGGTGTATGAGCGGGACGGCCAATCCAACACCTTCTTCGTAAATGCTGACAACACGGTGACCCGGCCCTCCGGCAGTGGGCTGCGGATTGTGCCCAACCCTGAACCGGCGACTCCCTCGGGTAGCGGCCTGCGCATCATCCTAGACTGAGGGCAGGGATCCCTTCACCTCTTGTCCAGTTGCAACCGCAGCATTTGCTCTGCATCCTAGAGAGGTTTGGCGAAGAAATAGCCCTGGCCATACTCGCAGTTCAACAGCCTCATTGGTGCAGTTGCTGTAGGGTTTCGATCCCCTCGGCAGTGACATCCATTCCCAGGCTGCGGGCCAAGGTGATGATCAGGCAATGGTCTCGGCATTTTCTTCATTCGGCCCCCAGCGCGAGATGAAGGAGTGATCGATTTTCAGGCCATTTTTTCAGGCCATTGATGAGGTAATCCTGCAGGCCCCTGAGAGAGGAGTAGCCTGGGCCGAAGATCAAAACCCCCGCAATTGCGCCAGTTGCTCTGCCGCTAGAAACCGTAGCCTATTTTGCGGTGTGACATACTCCCGCACTCATGCTGGCGCAAAGCGCTCCGCGCCGCTAAAGCGAAAGAGTACGGGCTTCTCAGTGACTCCTGTGAAGGACATTTCCTGAGCTTTGAGAACGGGATGCCCCACCGCTCTGTATTTGATGTTTATCGCCGCGTTGTGGTCTCGGCCTAGTTCCAGTCCACAATGCGGGCAAGAATGCCATCTGTCTCGAATGGTTTTCGGTACTTTTTGACCGCACTGAGAACAGTCTTGGCTCGTGCCTCTTGGATCCACTGCAATCGCCCTCAGCCCAGCTCTTTCAGCCTTGACTGCGAGGATTTGCAGGAATTGCCCCCACCCAGCGTCATAGATGGATTTCGCTAGTCGGGTTCTAGCAATACCTTTGGTGTTGAGCGCCTCATACGCAATATGCTTCCCTTTGCTTACTAGCTTCTTGGCTACTTTGTAGTGGAAATCTTTACGCTGATTGGCCACCTTGAGGTGTGCTTTAGCTACTCGCCCTAAGGCTTTCTTGCGGCGGTTTGACCCTTTCTGCTTACGGGATAATGACCGCTGCAGCCTCTCCAGGCGCTTTTGGGCGCGGCGGTAATACTGGGGCACTGGGACGGACTCCCCTGTATCGGTCACCAAAAAGGAGTCCAGCCCCATGTCGATCCCTATCGTGTTCTCCAGTGTTGCAGGCTCAGGAACAAACTCGGGGACGGACGCATCTTGCAGGCTTAATGTCACATACCACCCATCAGCCTTACGGGTGATGGTGGCAGTCTTGATAACAAACCCGTCAGGCAACGGACGGTGTTGAATCAGCTTAATTGCTCCGATTTTGGGCAGATGAATAAACTTCCCTTGAATGCAGTCCTGTTTTACCTGGGGAAAGGTGAAGGAACGATACCGGCCCGCCCCTTTGAATCTCGGCCTTCCTGCCCTCTTGCCGTTACGGTCGCCTTTCAGCCAGCGGTCGAATGCTTTGTGCACCCGCTCTATGCAGTTTTGCAGGACTTGCGAATGGATTGCTTGGTATTCGGGGAACCTTGCTTTGGTATTCACCAAGTCTCGTTTTTGGGAGTAGACATCCGGCCTGTCTTTCAGCTCAGGCAAATGACAGATTAAGGGGCAGGCGTTTATATTACAGCGGTTTTGTTCCCACCAGTTAAGCCGCTCTGCCAACCGATAGTTGTACTGCTTGCGCAACAGCTCCAGCCATTGCTCCATCAGGACAACTTGACTGGGCGTAGGCCGCAGGCGGTACTGATAGGCAGTCCTCATCTTAAGCGTACTCAGAAACCGCTACACTGATTATAGCGCCAGCAGGGATTAGCGACCATGAAGCATGATTTTGTTTCCAGCGGCAGAGCTGTATCTGACTTGAAGGCACACTTGGTCTTAACCACCAAGTACCGTCGCAAGGTATTTACCAGCGAAATGCTGCAGCGATTACATGAAGTTATGTATGACCTTTGCCAAAAGTGGGGTTGCAAACTTATTGAGTTCAACGGCGAGGCAGACCATGTTCATCTGCTGTTCCAGTACTACCCGCAAGTGGATCTGTCCAAATTGGTAAACAACATCAAATCCGTCTCTAGTCGCAGGATGAGAAGCGAGTTTGCGGATTACATCAGCAAGATATACCGGAAAAATGTGCTGTGGAATGAATCTTATTTCATCGCTTCATGTGGTGGGGTGACAGTCTCGGTATTGAGCCAGTATATTGAAAACCAAGGTACTCCCGCCTCTCATCCCGTCCCAAGCGCTCCGCGCCGCTAGCGCGTTCGCTTCAGCGGGCCGTAGGCCATACGTCCTACGGACAGAGGGCGGGGCTTCTCGGCGGTTTAGCTAAGGAGATCTTTCGGTGCTGGGGTGGTATTGTTGCCGTCTTTCTTCCAATTCCATCAGGATCTGCTGATGACGCTGCCGGGTGATTGGGTAGAACCACACCAGCAAGATCCCGCCGATCAGGGCCACCGCCGGTAAGGGGCCAATGGCAACGCGAATGGCCAACAAAGCCGATTCCGGCTGGATGGGCAGGGCCTCTCCGGCCACCGAAGGCACAAAGCCGGCCCAATCCAGAGCTTGCCCCACGAAAAACAGTCCCAGCGCCAGGCCCACCTTTTGTAAGAAGACCATAAAAGCGTAGAAGATCCCCTCCCGCCGCTCCCCGGTTTGTAGTTCATCCAGATCGATCACATCCGGCAACATCGACCAAGGGCCGAGATAGGCTGTAGCAGAAACCCCAATGCCGGCCAACAGAGCCAGCCCAATCATGATCCCCTGCTGCCCGGGCTGGAGAAAAAACAGGCCTGCCTGCGAGATCAGCCAAAACCCCGCCCCAATGAGGTACATGGTGCGCTTGTCCAGATGGGTGCTCAGTTGGGTCCAACCGAACAGCGTCAGCACTGCGATCCCCTGTACCGCCAGTACCACCAAGGAAATCCACACCTCCGGCAGGCCCATCCAGAAGACGATGAAATAAGGGATGATTGTGGCTGTGAACTGAAACGCCAGCCAAGAACACAGGTAGATGCCGCTGACAAACAGGTAGGGGCGGTTGCTGAAGGCCACCCGCAGTTGTTGAACCAGGGGCATGGGATCCCGTTGGGATGGATACCGTTCTCGCACCCCCCAAAAACAGATCAGCAAGGGCACAGCCGAGATCACTCCAAAACAGGCTCCGGCCAGCAGATGGCCGGCAGCCCGATCCGGCAGCAGGTTGACCAGCAGGGGAAAGGTGACCACCGCAACCATGCTGCCCCCTACAGAGAAGGCAAAGCGGAATTGGTTGAGCTGGGTGCGCTCGTCGTAATCCTGGGTCAGCTCCGCTGTCAGGGAGGCGTAGGGAATATTGGCCGCAGAGTAGAAGGTATTGAACAGCAGCGACACCAGTAGGTAGTAGGCGAAAAGGGGGCCAATACGACCGGGAAAAGGGATCCACCACTGGGCCAGGAACGTGAGGCCGAAGGGGAGGGCGGAAAACAGCAACCAGGGACGGCGACGGCCCCAACGACTGCGGGTACGGTCGCTGAGGATGCCGATGATGGGATCGTTAATGGCATCCCAAATGCGAGTGATGGCGTAGATGCTGCCGGCCAAGCCTGCTGCCATGCCAACGGTATTGGTGAGAAAGGGCAGCAAGAAAAAGATGAGGATGTTAGCTGTCATGCCTGTGCCCAGATCCCCCACCCCGTAGGCCAGCTTCGTCCACAGGCTGAGTCGTTGTCTGGTCATCATGTCCCCCTGGAATGCCAGGATCGCAGTGTACGGGGTAGGTGGAGATTTCTTTGGGGATCCCTGGAAAAGCTGATCAAAATTCAGGGTCTTCTCCCAGTTCCCGTAGCCGCTGGGCCAGTCGTTCGGCTCGGGAGCGTTCCAATTCTGCCCGCTGCCGTTCCAATTCAGCCCGTTGCCGTTCCAATTCAGCCCGCTGCCGTTCTAGTTCAGCTCCCGTAGGCAACAATTGCCCTGTCCTATCATACCAGCGCACCCAAAAGCGTTCTCGCCCCTCGTAGGATCCCCACCACCGACCGATACTCAAGTCCAAATCGGGCAACAGAATTGGGGGATGTTCTCCAGCGCCTGAGCCGGGGAGCAGCTCATAGTGTCCGCCCTGGAGTTGATAAACATTCAGCTCATCGGTCTCTAGCTCGAAGGTGACGTAGTAGGGGATCCGCAGCCGCCTTTCGTAGAGCTGGAATTTGGCTTGTCCGGGTTTTTCTTCCCCCTGGTCGTTGCAGATGATCTCCAAGATGAGAATAGGCAAGATATTCCCTTCATCCCAAACCACATAGCTTTTGCGGGCAGTGCCATCCCGCCAACGGGGAACCCCCAGCACCAGAAACAAATCTGGAACAATGACCTGCCGGGGTAGGGCGTAGTAAAGGCCCATATTGCAAGCCACAAAAAAGTCTTGCCGATCTGACCAGTGCAGCAGCAGCGGTTCCCGAAGGAGGGGGTATTGGCGGCCTTGATCCTCGTTGTCCAAGGGGGTGTCGTCTGTATCGGGCAAGTCGTGCTGGGTGGGCCAGCGATAGGGGGCGATGGTCATGGCCAGGCAGGAGCAGTATGCCTCCACTGTAGCGAATGGGTTAGGACTGCATTTGGCTCATCGCCTCCAGATCCAGCACCTTGGCCACCTGTTCCGGGGTCATCAAGTTGCGCTCTAAGACAATCTGCCGAATGGACTGGCCGGTTTCCAAAGAAGCCTTGGCCACTTCTGCAGCTTGCAAATAGCCGATGTAGGGGTTGAGGGCGGTCACCAAAGCCAGCGTCCCTTCTGCGTAGCTACGGCAGCGCTCCGGTTTGGGGGTGATGCCTTGAATGCAGCGCTCGGTGAAGACCCGCAGGCTGTTGTTTAGGATCTGTAGGCTGTGCAGGAGGTCATAAGCAATGAGGGGCATCATCACGTTCAGCTCAAATTGCCCCGCCTGAGCACAGAGGGTGATGGCGGTATCCAGCCCGATCACCTGAAAGCAGGCCATGTTCAACATCTCGGCTATCACCGGGTTGTACTTGCCAGGCATGATGGAAGAGCCGGGCTGCACCGGCGGCAGTTGGATCTCCTTCAGGCCGGTCTTGGGGCCAGAATCCATCAGCCGCAGGTCGTTGGCCAGCTTGATGCCATCTTGGGCCAGGTTGCGCAGGGATCCCGACAGATGCACAAAGGGGGCCATGCTCTGCATCGCCGCCATCAGGTGGGGGGCAGGGGTGAGGGGCAACTGGGTATACTCTGCCAGCCGTTGCACCACCTTTTGCCGGTACTGGGGATGAGTGTTGAGGCCAGTGCCGACGGCGCTTCCCCCCAGCCCCAAGCTGCACAGGGCCTGGCTGGCCTCCTCGATCCACCGACGGTGTTGGGCAAAGATGGCCGCGTAGGCGCCGAAGCTATCCCCCAGCCGCACTGGCACCGCATCCTGCAAATGGGTGCGACCGGCCTTGAGGATGCCGCGAAACTCTTGGGCCTTCTGCTCCAGCGCCGCTACCAAATTGTCCAGCGTGCCCAGCAGATCCCGCCGCACCCGCAGCAGGGCAGCCAGGCGAATGGCGGTAGGAATGACATCGTTGGTGGATTGGCCGTAGTTGACGTGATCGTTGGGGCTGACCCGCTGGTAGCGGCCCTTGGGCTCCCCCAGGATCTCCAAGGCGCGGTTGGCCAACACTTCGTTGACATTCATGTGGTGAGAGGTGCCCGCCCCCGCCTGGTACACATCCACCACAAACTGATCCCGCAGGGATCCCTGGAGGATCTCATCCGCCGCTTGGACAATCGCCTTGGCCACTTCTGCCGGAATGCACCCCAGCTCGCCGTTGACCTCCGCCGCCGCCTTTTTAATCAGCACGCAGGCCTCCACATACTCTGGCAGGGGCTTGAGGCCGCTGATGGGGAAGTTCTCCAGGGCACGGGCGGTCTGGATGCCGTAGTAAACCGACTGGGGTAGTTGCCGCTCCCCCATTGAGTCTCGTTCGCTGCGCACCTCAGCCAAGGCTTTTCCTCCCCCGTTCGCGGATCCTTGGGCTAGCTTCCGGCAGCCTTCTCTGAGGGTGTCTCGACGGCTGCAGATAAGTTTTGTAAAGTAGCCTGCAACTGCTGGCTGAGGCGCTCGTTGTTCTCTGCCAAGACCAACACCATGGCCGCACAGGCCAGATGCACCCCTGCTCGAAATTCTGCCGAAGACTTGTACTGGATCAGCGCTTCGCTATCCCCTTCCCGCGGGCTGAGGATGAGCTGAACCGACTTTTGGGCCAACTCTGTCAGTTCCCGTTCCGTTAAACCGAGCTGCACCGCTTCTGCCCTCCCTGCTGGCCGACAAACAACCTTTGATCCCATCAGGATCGCCACTTTGGTATCCTACCGCGGTTGTTGCCCCAATCTGGCAGGATCCCCAAGTGAGCGGGCCTTGACAACGCTTGACGGCTCTAGAAAGAGACGGAAAATGCCGGTTAGTATAGGTGCAGCCTGCCTTGGCCTGCGGGCCAGTGGCCGACTTTGATTGGAGAGTCCAAACTCAGGGTTCGGCACTGCTCCGAAGGGGGCTAGTCCTACTTAGCATTTGTCTTGTGTTGTTATTTCGTTGAGAGAGGAAAACTTGACCGTAGAGCGTCCACCTGACCGCTTCCCCCGCAAGCAGCGTGCAGAGCTGCCGGCTATCAACGAGCGCATCCGCTTCCCCAAAATCCGCCTTATCGATACCGACGGCACTCAGTTGGGGATCATGAGCCCGCGCGAAGCCCTGCGCCTGGCAGAAGAAAAAGATCTGGACTTGGTCTTGGTGAGCGAAAAGGCCGACCCGCCCGTCTGCCGCATCATGGACTACGGCAAGTTCAAGTTTGAGAAGGAGAAGAAAGAACGGGAGGCCCGCAAGAAGCAACACACTGCCGAGATCAAGGAAGTGAAGTTTCGCTACAACATCGGCGAGCACGACTACAACGTGCGCCTGCGCAGCGCCCAACAGTTCTTGGGGGATGGAGACAAGGTGAAAGCCACGGTGATGTTCCGCGGTCGTGAGGCCCAGCACGCCGAGTTGGGGGAAGAATTGCTGCACCGCTTGTTCAAAGACTTACAAGAAGTGGCGGAAATGCAGCAGCCCCCCCAAAAGGAAGGGCGAAACATCACGATGATTCTCTCTCCCAAAAAATCGGTCTGAGGAGGGATCCCACCTATGCCCCTTGCGGTTGGGGATCCCGCTCCTGAGTTCACCTTGCCCGATGCCGAGGGCAATCCCATCAGCTTGAGCCAGTTGCGGGGACAGCGGGTGGTGCTCTATTTTTACCCGCGGGACAACACCCCCGGCTGCACCCAAGAAGCCTGCGGCTTTCGGGATGCCTACGCCGATTATCAGGCGCAAGGGATCCGCATTTTGGGGGTGAGCGCCGACGATGCCCGCTCCCACCAGAAATTTGCCCAGAAGTTCCGGCTCCCTTTTCCGTTGTTGGTGGATGAAGGAGGCAAGGTGGCCAGTGCTTATGGCGTCTTTGGCCCGAAGAAGTTTATGGGCAAAGAGTACAACGGCATTCACCGCACCACGTTTGTGATCGATCCGGAGGGGAAGATCGAGGCCATCATCACCAAGATCAACGTGGAAACCCACGCGGCGGAGCTGCTCAAGCAATTGACTGGTTCATAGCTTCCCGGCTGGGAAGAAACTGGCCATTCGCCAAAAGCGGCGATTCTGGGAGGAGATTTCCATGCTAGGGATAAAGGTGCTGAGATTTCCCTTGGGCTGGGGCCGTGTCCCGACGCAGCCGTACCCTCAAGTCGATTCACGATAGCTACCAAATGTTGGGTTTGGCCGGCCAAGGGCAGTATGGGCGCGTGTTCTGTGCCCGTCCCCACCAGGGGGGAGAGCTGGTGGCCCTGAAGGAGCTGCAGGCGGAGCGCTTTCCCACCCAAAATCTGCTGCGGGAGCTGCGCCATCTGCTCACCCTGAACCACCCCAACATCACCCGCTGCTATGCCCTCGAACATGCCCGCGAGGGTCGCTACCTGGTGTTGGAGTACTGCGAGGGGGGCACGCTGCGGGAGCTGATCGACCAGGTGGAGCAAGGGCTGTGGCTGCCGGTCAAACAGGTTTTGGGCTTTGTGGATCAGATTTTGGCCGGGTTAGATCATGCCCACCGGCAGGGGGTGATCCACTGCGATGTCAAGCCCGAGAACATCCTGCTCAAGCCCACGCCCCAGGGCTGGCAACTGAAGCTGACAGACTTTGGCATTGCCCGCCACTCCCAGCCTCTTCCCGATGAGATCAGCGCCACCGGATCCCCTGCCTACATGGCTCCCGAGCGCTTCTACGGTCAGTTTAGCCCTGCCTCGGATCTCTACGCGGTGGGGATCATCCTGCTGGAGCTGTTGACAGGCCGGCGGCCTTTTTCCGGATCCCCCGGCCAGTTGATGCACGCCCACCTCAACCAGCCGTTTGTCTGTCCCGAAGGGATCCCTGCCCCGCTGCGGGAGGTGCTGGAGATAGCCCTACGCAAGTTGCCCTTGCGGCGGTTCCGCACTGCTGCCCAAATGCGGTCGGCTTTGGCGGTGGTTGCCCAAGAGTGGCAAGAGCCGGCCAGTTGTTGGGTTGGCCCTCGCCTGCCCAGATGGCCGCCCCCTGGGGTACAGGTTTGGGATCTGCCGGATCTGGGCTCTGTTGACACTGGCGGGATGGAGTTCCTGGCCGAGCAAAAGTTCTGCATCTGCGAGGATCCCAGCGGCTCCAGATCCCCGCTGCTGTTGCGGGTGACCCCCCAGAGGCTGGAATGGCTGGAGCTCCAGAACCTTGCCCTGGGATCCCCTGCTTTGGCCCGTTTTTCCCTGGACGAGCCAATTCGGGCGGTGCTGCCCTTGAACACCTTCCCGGAAGCCCTGGCCTTCTCCCAAAGCAGCCTTTTGCACCTCAGCCCCAGCCGCATCCGTACCTTGCTCAGCTTTGAAGGGGATTGGCAGGCCACCTGGCTGGCAGAGCGACAGGAGCTGTTCTGGGCCACCGCCCAAGAGTTGGGGGCAGTACAATGGCAGCCGACAGGAACACAGCCTTTCCCCGATTCCCGCTGTTATTTCCGCTGGCCTTGGCAGGGATCCCTGTCCCGCTTGCTGGCCCTCTCGGAGCATCTGGTTTTGTTGACAGGTGTGGGGCAGCAGTGGGTGGAGATGAGCCTCTTGCCCTATCCCAAGGGACACCATCCCACTGTCGCGACCGGTTGGTCTCTGCAGACGGGATCCCAGCCCATTCGCTATCGCCTGCCCTTGGATCCCCAAGGGGGGGTGATCAGCCTGGGGGAACGGTTGCTCTTCGCGGCAACAGATGGGGGCAAGGAAGGCCAGCAGGATTTCTGCCCCTATCTCGACTCGGTGCAGGTGAATCCGCTGCGGGTGCGCCGCTGGTTCTTGAAAGGGCAACCTGTCCAGATGGCCAAGGCCCCTTGGGGCGTGCTGCTGCTGTGTCGAGAGGGCGAGCAATCCACTTCCCTCTGGCTGTACAGTGAAAAAGGGGATCCCTTGGCCCAAGTAGCTGTGCCTAACGGCTCACAGGTGTTGCAGGTGGGCCAAAGGGGCAAGATTTGGCTGCAGGTGCCCAAAGCAGAGAAATCTCACCTGTCTCAGCTTTGGCAATTGGATCTGAACTGCTTGCCGGTAAGTGGACAGCCTTCCCAGGTGATGCTGTGCGACCCAGCGATCTAGAGTTTCGCCAAGGACTCCGTCCCGCTGTCGCGACCGGACTCGGCCAGAACCGCTATCAGCCCTAAGATCAAGTTTGAAGATCAAGTTTGGCCAGATGCCCGGCCAGCTCTGCTGGGCTGTGGACCAGGGGAGTGGTGATCTGTCCAGCCTGTTGGAGAACAAGCATGAGTCAGTATCTGCCGGAACCTGCTGCTGTGGAGGAGGATCCCAGCTTGTTGGTAGAGCGGCTGCGCCGCAAAGAGGGCCGGTGGCTGGATTGGGCCAAGGCCTGTCAAGCTTTGCAACGACAGAAAATGACTCCCCAGGCCATCTTCGAGGCAACCGGGTTTGAGCCCATTCACCAAAACCAGATCCTTGTTGCGGCCCAGGTTTACGAAGGGATGGCCAAAGCAGGAGCCAGCCCAGAAGTTCTGGGGCATTTTGCCCATAAAGGCAGCGATATCCTCTACGAGTTGCGCATTCTCTCTCCACAGGATCGGGTTCGGGTGGCGGAATTTATCTTCAGTCGCCATTTGAATGCCGCTGATGCTCATGAGATCGCCCGCGCCGTGAAAAATTATGCCCAGCTCCAACAGCTTCCGGAAGGGTTTACGGATCACCCCGGCGATGCGGTGGCCTATCAAGCCTGGCGGACGGCCCAGCAAACCCGCGATCTGCAGGAGCGAACTCGGGCTATCGGTCGAGCGTTTCAGTATGTCCACAGTGATACAGCCCGCCGACAGGTGGAGCAGCTCTTGTCCACGATTGCCACCAGCTCCCGCCCCCAACGCAGCGTTTTGCCCAAGCTGTCGGTGTTTCGCCTGGAAGAAGATCTGCCGCGACTGCTGCCGGTGGCCGGATCCCTGCCTCTTGCAACTGCCGCCTGGGAAGGGATCCCCCCCAGCGAGCCGCAAGGGCCCTTTGGCTGGGTCAACAGCCCGGCGGAGCAGACTTGGATGGCCTTGCCTGCTTGGCCGGTGATTCAAAAGGCCGGGGATCCGGTGATCCTTCAGGTGGAAAACCGGCTTTTGGGATCCCTGTTGGGTTTGCCGGTGCCTGCCGGTGAAGAACAGGATCCGGTTTTGCTGGTGGTCGATCGCGCCGCTCGGGTTTGGGAGGGAGCTCAGATGGCGGGATTTTTCCTGGTGGATCGGGCCGGATCCCTGGCGGTGGAGTGGATAGAAGACTCGCCCTCCTCTCCCCTGTTGGGCCAGGTGCTGATGGCCGTGCGCCCCCCGCGGGTTTTCGATGAGGTGCTGGCTCAGGATCCCTGGCAGTTGGAAGAATAGGCGTTGGGATCCCGCCGTTGTAGCCATTCGTGCTAGTGGTGCAGAGCACCGCGCCTGGACTCGCCCCCATGGCCTCACCCATGGCCTCAATTGAGCAAGGCCAAGTTATCCCGGTGGACGGCAGTATCAACCCCTTCGTAGCCCAGGATGTGAGGGATCTCGGCAGTTTTTTTGCCCTTAATCTGCCGCAGCTCCTCGGCGCTGTAGTTCACCAGGCCCCGCGCCACCTCCTGGCCGCTGGGATCGCACAGGCGCACGGCAGCCCCCGCCTCAAACTCCCCAGAAATGGCTGTGATCCCTGCCGGCAACAGCGAGCGCCCTTGCTCGCACACCGCTCGTACCGCCCCCTCATCCAAAGTCAAAGATCCCTCGGGGATGAGGCCGTAGGCAATCCATCGCTTGCGGGCGCTGGCGGGCTGAGGAGCCGGATCAAAGCGGGTGCCGATGGCCTCGCCGGCCAGAATTGCCGGGATCTGCTCAGGCCGTTTGCCATTGGTGATCACCACCGTTACCCCTGCAGCTGTAGCAATTTGAGCAGCGGTCAGTTTGGTGGCCATGCCGCCGGTGCCCCAGCCGCTTTTCCCCTGGGCTTCGGCCTTCACCTGTAGCGGGATCCCGGGCAACACCCGCTCAATGGGCTGGGCAGAGGGATCTCGGTTGGGGTCAGCCGAATAGAGCTTGTCCACATCGGTGAGCAGGATAAGCCACTTGGCCTGCACCATGCTGGCCACTAACGCCGAAAGCGAGTCGTTATCGCCGAATTTCAGCTCCTCCACTGCCACCGTGTCGTTTTCATTGACGATGGGAATAACCCCCATCTGCAGCAGTTGGGCAAAAGTGCGATTGGCGTTCACGTAGCGGCTGCGCTCCACCAGATCGCCGCGGGTGAGCAGCACTTGGGCAATTGGCTGGTTCAGAGCCGAGAAGAGGTCATCGTAAAGGCGGATCAACCGCCCCTGTCCCACCGCAGCCACCGCCTGCTTCTCGGCAATAGCCGTCGGTCGTTGCCGCCAGCCAAGGCGAGCACAGCCCACCCCCACCGCCCCAGAGGAGACCAAGATCACCGCATACCCCTGCCTGCGCAGGTGGGTCAGCACCTCCACCAGCGGCCCCAACACCGAAAGACGCAACAAGCCGGTCTGAGTATCTGTCAGGCTGGAGGTGCCGATCTTCACCACCACCGTCACGTCTGTTGTTGCCATCGCCGCTCTCAACCCATCCTCCCACCCCTCTATTCACCATAGCGCCACCATAGCGGAGTCAAGACGCAGCTGTATTGACCAAAAGGCGCGGCAAGCCCCGTCCTTCAGGGCAGGGAAGGATAGCGCCGACCGTAGCCGACGCCCTTTAAAAACGCAGTGTCGGCCATGTGAATATCGTTGTCATCACGCATAGGCCAAGAATACGATTGAGCGGTGCAACGACTTCAAGCCTTCAAGTACGAATTGCTGCCCAACAGCCAGCAGGAACGGCAGATGCGCCGCTTTGCTGGCTCCTGCCGGTTCGTCTACAACAAAGCACTGGCGTTGCAGAAGGAGCGTCACGAGCAAGGTCAGAAAAAGCTAGGCTATGCGGGCTTGTGCCAGTTGCTCACCAAGTGGCGCCACAGCGCAGATACGGCGTGGCTGGCGGATGCGCCGGTGCATCCGCTGCAACAGGCACTCAAGGATTTGGAGCGAGCCTACAGCCACTTCTTCGCCCAGCGCGCCGGCTTCCCGAAGTTCAAGAAAAAAGGCCGGTCGGACAGTTTCCGTTATCCCGACCCCAAGCAAATCCAGCTGGACCAGGCCAACAGCCGCATCTTTCTGCCCAAACTTGGCTGGCTGCGTTATCGCAACAGCCGCGACGTGGTGGGCAAGGTCAAGAGCGTCACCGTATCCAAGCACGCTGGCAAGTGGTTCGTGTCGATCCAGACCGAGCGGGAGGTTAATTGGCCTATTCCGCAGGGGGGCGCAGTGGGCATGGACATGGGCATTGCCCGCTTGGCTACCCTCTCGGACGGCACGTTCTACGCGCCCCTCAACAGCTTCAAGCGGCACGAGGCGCGCTTGCGCAAGGCCCAGCAAGCGCTCTCCCGCAAAGTCAAGTTCAGCAACAACTGGAAGAAGGCAAAAGCCCGCCTCCAGCGTATTCATTCTCAGATGGCCAACGCCCGCCGCGACTTCCTGCACAAGGTCTCGACCGCGATTTGCAAAAGCCAGGCAATCGTGTGCATCGAGGACTTGCAGGTGCGGAATATGTCCAAGTTGGCGGCAGGGACGGCAGATGCTCCTGGGAAGAACGTCCGCGCCAAGTCAGCGTTAAACAAAGCCATTCTCGACCAGGGGTGGTATGAGTTCCGCTGCATGCTGGAGTACAAGCTGGCCTGGAAAGGTGGCAGGCTCATTGTCGTGCCGCCGCAGAACCCGAGCCGCACCTGTCCATGTTGCGGCCATGTTTCATCAGACAACCGCCAGACCCAAGCCTGGTTCGAGTGCGTGGCGTGCGGCTATGAGAATAACGCCGATCGCGGCAGCGGGCCGGAGGCCTTTCGCGGCAGCGGGCCGGAGGCCTTTCGCGGCAGCGGGCCGGAGGCTTTTCTGGTCGGTGCCATCAACATCCTTGCTCGCGGGATATAGCTGTTGCGAGACGAAGGGCAGGACACGGCCGACGCTGCGGTCGGGATGCGGGTGGGTGAACCACCCGTGTCAGCCCGGATGGCCTGTGGATCGAACTGCACGGGCGGTCGGAAGCAGGAACCCGCCGAGACGACTGCGCAAGGAGCCATCCATGCGTAGCGTGGTAGGAATCTCCGGCCTTTAGGCAGGGGAGGATGTCAATTGCAGAGAGCGAGTACCTTTGCTCAACAGGGTTGAGATTTGTCAACTCTTCTATACAAACCTTCTCAATCCCTTTTTTCAACAACCTTGTAGTCGGTAGAGTGTAGGGCATCTTCTGGGAACAGGCGACGTCAGGATCCTTAACCCTTAGCCGCCAGGTGATATCGGTCACCGCCCTGAAGCTCTTTTGGATGCAGGCTGTGAGTGAAATGTGGCCCCCCTCAGATTTAGGAGATCGCTCAACCATGCGCAACCTCTCTTCCATCTTGCTGTTCGGGATCCCTTTGGTAAGCCTAGGCTGGACAGGGATCCCGGTGGTGGCCCAATCCGCCAATCCAGCCCTCTGCCAGCAATTTCCCCAAGACATTCGCTGCACCCTCTCTGCCCCCAGACAGGTGGGACAAGCGCCGCAACCCACATCCCGTCCTCGGATTGCAGTCTTGGACTTTGATTTCAGCAGCCTCAGCAATCCCTACAGCTTCCGCGAGGCTTCTCGGGGGGTGAGCGACCTGTTGGTGGATCGGCTGGTGAGAGATGGCACCTTTTCCGTCATCGAGCGCTCGCGGCTGGACGCGATCTTGGCCGAGCAGAACCTGGGTCTATCCGGTCGACTGGATGCCAACACCGCTGCTCAGGTAGGCCGGATCCTAGGGGTCGATGCGGTGATCCTCGGCAGTGTGACCCAGTTTGATGTGTCTGTGCGCCGTTCTGGGGGTGGGGCACCGGTCTTAACTCCCTTCGGCAGCTTCCCGCTGGCGGTGGGCGCTGAGTCAGTGGATGCCGATGCCGACGTGCAGCTGAATGCCCGCTTGGTGAGCACCAGTACTGCCGAGATCTTGGCCGTGGTCGAGGGCAAAGGCAACGCCAGCCAGTCGGATAGCACGGTCACGGTTGCCGGCTTTGGCGGGGGATCCGCCACCAGCAACGAAGAGAAGCTGTTGGTATTGGCAAGCCAACAAGCGGTGGAGCAAATTGCCCAGCAGTTGGCCGGTTTTGCCGGGCGCTTGGCAGCTCAGCCTCGCTCTCTGCCAACGGTTGACGCCTTGGTGGCGGATGTCTACGGCAACCAGGTGATCCTGAACAAGGGCAGCCGCGATGGCTATCGGGTGGGATTGATTCTTTCTGTGGAGCGCGTCGTCCGCGAGGTGAAGGATCCGGCCACGGGGACAGTCTTGCGCAAATTGACTGAGCCAGCCGGACAGGTCCAACTGACGGAGGTGGATGACAGCTCCAGTGTGGGACGCATTCTCAGCGGGGCAGGCTTCAAGGTTGGGGATGTGGCCAAGCCTGTCCAATGAGCTTTCCCAAGCCCTATCCTCAGGATCCCTCGATGGGAGCAAAGCCCTGCCGTTGCGTGTTTTCGGTTACGGTGCGCGGCTCTAAAAATTGCAGCAGGTAGTCGGGGCCACCGGCTTTGGATCCCACGCCGGAGAGCTTGAAGCCGCCGAAGGGCTGCCGCTCCACCAACGCCCCGGTGATCTCGCGGTTGATGTAGAGGTTGCCGACGGCAAAGTCCCGGCGAGCCTGTTGAATGTGGGAAGGGGTGCGGCTGTAGAGACCGCCGGTGAGGGCGTAGGGGGTGGCATTGGCCATCTGCAGAGCAGAAGAAAAGTCCGGCGCTGAGATCACCGCCAAAACCGGGCCAAACAGCTCCCGCTGCGCCAGCTCTGACCGGGGATCCACCTGGCTGAACACAGTGGGGCCGACGAAGTAGCCTTTTTCCGGCACGGGCAGGCTGAGGTCGAGGCGGGCATCAGCCTTAGCCGATTGAATGGCCTGTTGCAGGCGAGCTTGGGCCTCTGCATCGATGACCGGGCCAACTTGGGTGCTGGGGTGGGCTGGATCCCCCACATTTAAAGAGCGCACCGCCTCGATGAGCCGCCCCAAGAACAGGTCGTGAATGGACTGCAAAACGATCGCCCGCGAGCAGGCGGAGCATTTCTGGCCACTGTAGCCAAAGGCGGAGTTGACCACTCCTTTGACCGCCTGATCCAGGTCGGCGCTTTCGTCGATGAGGATGGCGTTTTTGCCCCCCATCTCGGCAATGACCCGTTTGATGTGGTGCTGGCCCGGCTGCAGTTGCGCGGCTTGGGCGAGGATCTGGCAACCCACCGCCTGGGATCCGGTGAAGGCAATCAGGTGCACCCGCCGGTCTTGAACCAACAGGGGGCCGATGGCTTCGCCCACCCCCGGCAGGAATTGAAAGACACCCTCCGGGATCCCGGCTTCCTCCAGCGCCTTGAGGATAAAGCCCGCCAGCTTGGCCGCGATCAGCGAGGATTGTTCTGCCGGTTTAAGCAGCACACAATTCCCGGCCACCAGAGCCGCTGCCGTCATGCCACAGGGGATGGAGAGGGGGAAGTTCCAGGGGGCGATCACCACCGCCACACCGCGGGGCTGGTAGTGGTAATGGTTGGTTTCGCCGGGCAGGTTGCACTCCCGTCCCCGCTCCAGAGCCTCCATCTGTTGGGCGTAGTAGCGGCAAAAATCGATGGCCTCGGAAACTTCCCCATCGGCCTGGGCAATGGGCTTGCCCACCTCCAGCACCATCCAGGCAGCCAGCTCCGCCCGCTGGGCTTCGATTTGCTCCGCCACCCGCCGCAGGATCCCCGCCCTCACGGCAACGGGGGTGCGCCTCCAGCTGGGGAAGCTGGCTTGGGCCGCTGCCAAGGCTTGCTCCACCTGTTCCGGCTCGGTCAACCCAATTTCCGCCACCACCTGTTCAGGATCCGCAGGGTTGAGGGAGAGCATCGCTTGTCGAGTGGGGCGATATTCTCCGGCAATCCAGGGCTGAACCCTCTGACCCAGTTGAGGCCGGATCTCGTCCAATGCCTGAAAAAAGGGATCCCGCTGCTGGGGCTGGCTGAAATCCGTATCGGGAGCGGCGGCAAACGAGAGAGAAGGAGCCTGGAAAACGGATCCCTCGTCCAAGACCGGCGGGGCCAACAGTTGCTCGGGGTTGTAGCCCTGAACGCTTTGCCGCAGGAAAGAGGTGTTGGCGGTGTTTTCCAGCAAACGCCGGATCAGGTAGGCCATGCCCGGCAGCAGCTCCCCGTAGGGGCAGTACACCCGCACCCGCTGTCCCTTCTGCACCAGGGCCTTGGCCAGGGGATCGGCCATGCCGTAGAGCACCTGCAGTTCAAAAGCAGACTGGGGCACCTCCAGGGCTTGGGCAATGGCGATGGCTTTGGCCTGAGAGCGCACATTGTGGCTGGCGATGGCGGCGTGGAGATGGGTGTGGTGCTCCAACAAAAGCTGGGTCATGCGCTCAAAATTGGCGTCGGTAGCAGACTTGCTGTTGTAAACCGGCTGTGGCCAGTGCTTTTGCGCCGCCAGGATGGTCTCTTGATCCCAGTAGGCCCCCTTGACCAAGCGCACCGTCACCGGGGATCCCCGCTCTTTGGCCCAGGCGATCAGGTTTTGCAGATCGGTGTAGCTATCCCGCAGGTAGGCCTGCAGCGTCAGGCCAACGTCGGTGCGGCCTCGGAACTCCGGCTCCAGCAGCAGCTCCTGCAAAATGGCCAGGGTGAGGGATTTGTAGCGGTACTGCTCCATGTCGAAATGGATCCCGACTCCCAGAGCTTCTGCCCGGCGCAACAGGATGCGAATCCGTTCCCCCACTTTGGCTTTGGCCCCCAGGGGATCGATGGGATCGAACTGGGAATAGAAGGCTGTCAGCTTCACCGACACTTGCGGCACCGGCTGCGGTTGTGGCCAGGTTTTGACCATCTTTGCCAAATGCTCCATCACCTGCAGATAGCGATCCAGATAGGATTGGGCTTCCGCTTCGGTGATGACGGCTTCCCCCAGCAAATCCAGCGTGAAAGCCATACCCTGCCGGTGCAAAGCTTCCAGAGTTTTGCTGACTTGCTGCAGGGTTTCTCCGGCAATGTATCGACGGGCCAGAGCTTCCACAGCAGCGGTGAGAGTGCTGGCAGCCAACTGTCCTGGCAGGGAGTCGGGGTCTGCGAAGTTGAGCAGGCTCTTCAGCATCCCCGGCAACCCTACTGCCGGATCCAAGAGATACTCCTGCAAATGGCGGGCCACCTCAGCCTTGCTTTTCAAGCTGGGCAAGACATCGATCAAGCGGAACAACTGGGTGCGCAGGTGGGGGTTCTCCATCGCCCAGGCCAGCAGCTTGTCCTCCCAGCGCAGTTGATCCCGCCACTGGGCCAGCAGGGATCGCTTCTCTCCCCAAAGAGAGGCCAACAAAGATTGGGCGAGAGCTTGGGTTTGGGCCTCGTAGGCAGTAGGAGCAGCTTGGGCAACCATCTAATAACTGGGGTGTGAGATCCCTACCATCCTGTCATGGAAAAGAGGGAACCTGAGGCCGATTTTGGGAAGATAATGGCTTATGGGGCCACTGCAAATCCTCGAACAGCTACGCCGGGTATAGGCAGCTTTGCAGGAGAAACTTATGCAGGCTTTTGTTGCAGGGGCTACAGGAGAAACCGGACGCCGCATTGTCAAAGAGTTGGTGGGCCGCGACATCCCGGTACGGGCGCTGGTGCGCAGCCGCGAGCTGGCCGCACGGGTTCTGCCCCCCGAAGCGGAAGTGGTGGTGGGGGATGTGCTGGATCCGGCCACGCTGGAGACGGGCATGGAAGGATGCACGGTGGTGCTCTGTGCCACCGGGGCCAGGCCCAGTTGGGATCCCTTTCAGCCCTACCGAGTCGACTATGAAGGCACCAAGAACCTGGTCGATGTGGCCAAAGCCAAAGGGATCCAACACTTTGTTTTAATCTCTTCCCTGTGTGTTTCCCAGCTGTTCCATCCCCTCAACTTGTTTTGGCTGATCCTGGTGTGGAAAAAACGGGCGGAAGAATATCTGCAAAAAAGCGGCCTCACCTACACCATCGTTCGACCGGGGGGCCTAAAAAACCAAGACAACGACGATGGCATTGTCCTATCCAAGGCGGATACCCTCTTTGACGGCAGCATCCCCCGCACGAAAGTAGCCCAAGTAGCCGTCGAAAGTTTATTCCAGCCCGCCGCCCAAAATCGCATCCTTGAGATCATCGCCAAGCCGGGTGTGCCCAACCAAGAATGGAGCGCTCTCTTTGCTATGGCAAGGTAGGTACCGAGCTGCATGCATGCTGCATACATTATGACTATGAGCGAGTATGAACGCGGCTCCCAGTTCCTCAGCAGGCTCGAACTTGGTGGGCGCATGGCACTCCTGGAAAGTCGATCCTGCATTGGTCGATAGTCTGCCGCAAAATGTCGGTGCCAAGCTAAACTTCTCGTTTTGCCCTTAACTTCCCTCTGTCTGGGAACCAGAAGACTTGGCCAACTGCTGCAAACGATTTAAGATCTGCGCCTCAGCGTTGGCATCGTGGAGTCGCAACGTTAGGCGGGGCACCCGCAACGAAGCCGTAATCCGGCCTGAGGGCAGATCCAGCCACACCAGTTGCCCTTGAAAACAGCGACAGGCAGCTCCCCATTCCTGGGCCAGAGCCTCTACCTCTGACCAGACAAGGCAACGTGGCAGCAGCAGGTCGGTGGCCCACCCAGCCCCACACTCCCGCCGCCTGAGGACACGCACCTGCATGGATCCCTACACCCGCAAGGACTCCGTCCCGCTGACGCGAGCGGCGTAAAACTCGCACCAGGGATCCCCCTTCTCTCTGGCCTTGGTCTCCTGGCCGTGGAAGAGCCCACCCCGCTGGAAGAGGCGGTTGTAGAAGACTTGATCCAAAACCAGCTTCTGCTGAATGTTGCCGTTGTAGACCAGATTCATCATCGCCGGCACCGCCCCTTGGGCAAAGTAGCAGGCGGGATCCTCTGCCCGTGGGTAGGAAGCCAAAAAGTAGTTGGCTTCGTAGTTGCCATCAATGGCCACCCGGCAAGACTGGCCACTCACCACCTCCAAAGCCTGCCAGCGACCCCACCCCAGGCTGCTGGCCACCGCATAGCCGCCGTGGATCCAGTCCGTGTCCTTCTCCAGCATCGGCCCCACCAGGGTTTCCCACTCCACCGATTCCATGATGTTGCCGAAGGTGTAGAACACACAGACATGCCCCGACTCGCGGATAAGAGCTTCCCCCACCCCCATCAGCTCAGCCTGCACTGCCTTCAGCTCCTGTAAAAAGCGATATTGAATGCGGTTGTAGTAGTTGGCAGGCATGCGCGTTAGCAACACGTTAAAGGCGCGAATCTGCCCCTGATCATCTCCGGCCAAAGGCAGGCCCCACAGAGCTTCGTTGACCGCATCGTAGTCCACTGCTGTTGTGGGCCGGGGGAACTGGAGCGGCTGCTCGATCAACTTGCCCATCCCTGGACTGGGAGTCAACAACTGGGGCCGCGGCAGCCGAGTAACCTGGATTACACAGTGATCCTTACGGGTAACGGCCATGCACTCCGTTTCTTCTGCCGTGTAGCTCCCCAGCTCGCCAAACGTGGCATCCAGAGCTGCTGCCACATAGCCCACCGCCAAGTGGTCAATGGGACGTGTGCGGTTGACCTGCTCTCCGTACTTGCTCAGCCAGCCTTCTGCGTAGTGAGAATGAGTAAGCTGCACTTCCCCGCCTGAAGGTGTCACCTCAAACGCCAGCCGCCCAAATCCTAAAAAACTGAAGATCTGAGCTGCCACTGCCAGGCGCTCTTGGGTCTCCTGAATGCCAAGAGCCTTGAAAGCTCCGTACAGAAGACTGTAAAAGATCTCCTGGGCTGCCGTGCGCAGGATCCCTACTCCATCGATCCAGTCGGGATCTTCAATAGTCTGCTGCAGGAATAGGTTGTAGTGATGGCAGTGGAAGATAACCGGCTCTCCAAACAGGGAGATCAGCTTGCGGTTGCGGTCGAGATGGAGATGTTCAAGCATGGACAAGTGGGTTGAGATGAATGATAGTGCTCAAAGCAGGCCCCTGAGCGCGGCAACTGCCCTCAGGCAAAGCTCGCCAGCCATTCTCGACTACTCAAACCGGCATGGCAATAGGCAGCCGCTCTCGGCCCAAAAGATCGGCCACTGCCTTGTAGAGAATGCGCAACTCCTGCCGGGTCAGGGTGCCTTTTTCAAGGCGGTTGCGGTCTAGACCTGTTTTCAAAGACAGGCGCAGGGCCACAAAGTTGGGATCCGGAGCGTAGCGCTTGGCATAGTCCATCAGAGCCTGAGCCAAAGACATGGTGCTGTCCTGCACAGGGGGCAGTAGCGGCTTTCCGTCAATCAGAATGGCTTTGATGCGCTCTGAAATGGCTCTGAGGTCGGTGATGGAACGGGTCAGAAACAAGACAAAGTAGGGGCTTTTGGGAAACGCTTTGATGACAACCCGCAGCGCCGGAGTACCTGCCAAGAGGTAGTCCGCCTCTTGGTCGGGGCTGACGGTTTGACAAAGGCGGCTATTGGCCTGCAACAGGTCGCCGGCGTAGGTGCCCAAACGTTCTAGGGCTTGCTCCTCTTGGGAATCGCTGACGTAGGTTACTTTGGCTACTGTAGCACCATCAGTGGCCCGCCCTATCAAAACAGCAATCAAGCCCGGAAGGCCGGCGATGTGCTGTTCAATCACGCTGCTGAGGGTTCGGATAGCCATGATCTGACTCCTTCCTGCGGCTACATGGGATAATTTAAGTATATACACGGGATATTGGAGTATCTAGTGAACTAGGATGGATCGGATATTTCCAGAGAAATCTCCTGACCGGCTTAGCTCCAGGGATCCCAGTGCTCATGAAATTGGCCTTCCAAGATGGCCTGACGCATCTTCTGGGTGTAGCGCATCAGCTCCGTGATGTTGTGGATAGAAAGCAGGGTATAGCCCAGGATCTCCTGGGCGCGGATGAGGTGACACAAGTAGGCTCGGCTGAAGTGGCGGCAGGTGTAGCAGGGACAGTCGGGATCGATGGGATCCAGGCTGCGGCGGTGCTCGGCATTTTTGATGTTCCAGCGTTTGCCCCGGCTGATCACCGTGCCATGGCGGGCATAGCGGGTGGGGATCACGCAGTCAAACAAATCCACTCCGGCGGCCACGGCGGCCCGCATCTCTGCATAGGTGCCCACCCCCATGAGATAACGGGGGCGATCTGCCGGCAGTAGAGGGGCTGTTTGCCGCACAACGGCGTGCATAAACTCGACCGGCTCCCCCACACTCACCCCGCCAATGGCATAGCCCGGCAGATCCAACCGACAGACCTCTTCCACCGCCCGCCGGCGCAGCTCAGGGTAAACTCCCCCCTGCACAATGCCAAACAAAGCCTGATCTGAGCGGCGATGGGCTTTCACGCACCGTTTCAGCCACTGGGTGGTTCGCCGCACCGCTGCTTCCACTTCCTCAGGGCTGGCAGGGTAGGGCGGGCACTCGTCGAAGGCCATGATCACATCGGCACCCAAGGCATTTTGAATCTGGATGGATAGCTCTGGGGTGAAGTGAATGATGCGGCCATCGAGAGGAGAGCGGAACGTCACTCCCTCCTCGTTGATTTGGCGAATGGCGCTGAGGCTAAAGACCTGGAAGCCGCCTGAATCGGTGAGGATGGGGCCCGACCAGCCCATAAAGCGGTGTAGCCCCCCTGCTGCTTGAATGATGTCCTCGCCGGGCTGTAGGTGCAGGTGATAGGTGTTGCTGAGAATAATATGGGCGCCCGTTTCCTTGAGCTGGGCCGGGGTGAGGGTTTTCACGTTGGCCAAAGTTCCCACCGGCATAAAACAAGGAGTAGGGATCCCACCGTGGGGGGTGACGAAGTATCCTGCCCGCGCTTGAGTGTGGGGACAAGTGCCCTCACAAGTAAAGGTAAAGTCGGCCAAGGTCAGCGTTGATCAGCTTTCATCTGGTGCGCAGCAGAGCTTAGCACAGATAGAGCCGCCGGCAAGGGATCCCTTTTGCCAGCCTTGACAGGGATCCCCTGCTTTGGGCACACTTGTAGATCGCCGCGGAACTGGCGGAATGGTAGACGCGCTAGATTCAGGTTCTAGTGGCAGCAATGCCATCGGGGTTCAAGTCCCCGGTTCCGCACTCCCCCAAAATGGGTTTCAGGGGATACTGCCAGGTTGTCCGGCTTCACCTCCACTTCTAGAGGGCCAGCTCCTTTTCGATTTGGCCAAGCTTGATGCGGGCAAGGGCCAAGTTGCCTTTCTCTCGATCCAGAACCAGATAGAAAAACAAACCAGAGATGTGCTGGACTAGATGCATTAGGTGGTACTGAGTCTCCAGCAGGATAAGAACCTCCTCGATTTTGTCAGTAAGCTTAAGAGACTCAGCAGCTCGCATTTTGGCGCGAATCACTTCTGTGTTTCCGGCGATTGCCAGCTCCAAGTTAGCTTCAGGAAAAGCGGGGCTGTTGGTGCCCTTATATCCCAAGCACATCCCTGTTTTCCAGTCCCCCAGCGCTACCCCCAGTGCTCCATCGATGCTCAGAGCTTTTACCAAACTGTCTTGGAGTTTTTGCATGACTGAGAGTATTCCCCCTTTACAAAGCTCGTCGCTCTATAGTAAGTCTTCCGTTGAGAAATTTCAACTCGAAGCTTGCTTAAAAATGTTAGGATTTGATTATTTATAGGGTGAGTGAAACCAAATGCATCAGAGGATGCTTATTGAGCTTTCTCATCTTTGACATCAGTATAAATACTGAAACTGGGATCCGGTAAGTCTTTTTCCCTTCTGCCCGCGGCGGCTCTGGACGGGCCACGGCTCAGACCCTTATTTTGGCTCGTTTGCAGGAGCTAGAGTAGCTGACGCAGGCGTGGTGAAAATGTAGCGAACTGAACCAACGGGAAGCTGGTTTGGGGATCGGATCCCTGTAGCTTCCGGTGGAGAGGCTTGGAAGTTATGCTGGGGTTACCTCTTTTACCTTGAGACTATCGACCTCCGAGATCGGTGGATCGGGATCCCTTTCTCTCCGCTTAGTTTGACCTATGCCTAAGGCCCCCCTCCCCCCCAATGAGGAGCAACGGCTGGCTGCCCTGCGGCAGTATCAGATTTTGGACACCGCTCCTGAGAACAGCTTTGACGAACTCGTGCGGCTGGCTGCCCACATCTGCGGCACGCCCATTGCTCTGGTCAGCCTTATCGACGAACACCGCCAGTGGTTTAAAGCCAAATTCGGCGTCGATGTGCAGGAGACCCCACGGGATGTGGCCTTCTGCGCCCACGCCATCTTGTCGCCTAAAGAGCCGCTGGTGGTGCCCGATGCCACTCAGGATCCCCGCTTTGCCGATAACCCGTTTGTCGCTCAAGAGCCCCACATTCGCTTTTACGCTGGCATTCCCTTGGTAACTCCAGAAGGGCAGGCCCTGGGCACGCTTTGCGTTGTCGATTATCAGCCTCGGCACCTGACCCCAGAACAACTGGAGCAATTACAAGCCCTGGCCCATCAGGTGGTGGCCCAACTGGAGCTGCGCCGTACTTTGAGGGAACTGGCTCAGACGCCTCTGCTGCCTAAGTCGGGGGATACTAAACCTGCCCGCAAAAACCGCTTTCTCCTCAAAGTTACTGCCGGTTTTGGCCTGGCTGCCTTGCTTTTGGGCGGGATCACCTACTCAGCTCAGCGGAATGCCTCTCAACTGCCGCAGCTTACAGAACGAGTGGCCCACACTCTAGAAGTGATCCAAAACTTGGAAGGATTGCTGGCGGAAACCGGCGCCGCCGAGGCCGGTCAATATGGTTATCTTCTGACCAATAATCCTCGCTATCTCAGTGAGTACCAAGCCAGCCTTGAAGCCACCTCCACCCATCTGCGCTTGTTGAAAGAGCTCACTGCTGACAACCCCCTGCAGCAAGAGCGCCTGAAGCGCCTAGAGCTGCTGCTGGAGCAACGGCTACGAGTCATCCAAGACTTGATCCGGCTGAGGGAGCAAGAGGGGCTACCTGCCGTTCAGGAAGCTCTAGAAAGCAGCGAAGGGCCAAGGTTAATGGAGCAAATTGCCGAGTTGATTCGGGTGCTGCAGCAGGAGGAAAATCGCCTTCTGCAGCAACGCAGCCAGGAATTTCAGTTTGCCTGGGTTAGAACCAATCTCATTGCTTTTGGCGGGCTCATTTTTACTTACCTGGTTTTGGCCTCGGTTTACTTCCTCATCCGCCGGGAGACTGCCGAGCGAGAAGAGGCAGAACGATCCCTCAAGCAAGAGCGAGATTTTACCAACGCGGTTATCGATACGGCAGGGGCGCTGGTGGTGGTCATGGATCCAGAAGGGCGTATCCTGCGCTTCAACCGCGCTGCTGAGCAGCTCTCTGGCTACTCGCTGGCAGAAGTTAAGAACCGGCTGCTGTGGGATTTGGGTTTGATCCCGCCGGAAGATGTGCCTGGTGTGAAGCAAGCTTTTGAACAGCTCAAGGGCAATCATTCCCTCTTTTTGAATCGCCATGAGAATTTTTGGCGCACCAAGCAGGGGGCACTGCGGCTTATTTCTTGGTCTAACACCGCCCTAATCAACGCTGCCGGCGAGGTGGAGTTTGTCATGGGCACCGGCATCGACATCACCGACCGTAGGCTGGCGGAGCTAGCCCTAAAAGAAAGTGAAGAGCGCTACCGGGATCTCTTTGAAAATGCCACTGACCTCATCCAAAGCGTGGATGCCGAAGGGCACTTTTTATATGTCAACCGCGCTTGGAAAGAGACCTTGGGCTATGACGAAGCTCAGGTCTATCAGATGACCCTCTTCGACATTCTCCATCCCGACTGCCGGGAGCACTGCCAGGCTCTTTTCCAGAAGCTTCTATCGGGGGAGAAACTGGAGAGGGTAGAGACAGCTTTCCTCACGGCCAGCGGTGAAACCGTTTGGGTGGAGGGCAATGTCAACTGCCGCTTTGAAGATGGGGTAATGGTGGCTACGCGGGGCATCTTCCGCAACATTACCGAGCAGAAGAAAGCGGCAGAGGAATTGGAGCGGCAAAACCGCCGGGCTCAGTTGCTAGCCAATCTCAGCTTGAAGATCCGCGAATCTTTGGATATCGCCGAGATCCTAGAGACGGCGGTAACAGAAATCCAAGCCCTGCTCAAAGCCGACCGAGTCTTGGTCTACCGCTTCCAGCCGGATGGCTCCGGGATCATCTCCAACGAGAAAACTCAGCCGGGGATCCCCTCGCTGGCAGGAGAGGTGATCGAGGATCCCTGTTTTCAGGAAAAGTACGCCCAGCTCTACAGCCAGGGCCGCGTTCGCGTTGTTAGCGATGTGGAAAGTGAAGGACTGGAGCCTTGTTACCTAGAGCTGCTGCAAAAAATGCAGGTCAGGGCCAACTTGGTGGTGCCGCTGTTTTTGGAGCAGCAGTTGTGGGGGTTGTTGCTGGCCCACCAGTGCTCCGGGCCCCGTCAGTGGCAACCCTTTGAGATGGAGCTGCTGTCGCAGTTGGCCAACCAAATTGGCATTGCCCTCACCCAGGCAGCCCTTTTGGAACGGGAGAGAAAGCGCAGCCTGGAGCTGGAGCAGGCCCGCAAAGCAGCAGAGCAGGCTGCACAGGCCAAGAGCAGCTTCTTAGCCACCATGAGCCACGAGATCCGCACCCCCATGAACGCGGTGTTGGGGATGACGGGCCTGCTGCTGGAGACCCCCCTCAATGCAGAACAGCGGGACTTTGTAGAGACCATCCGCGTCAGCGGCGATGCGCTGCTCACCCTCATCAACGACATCCTGGACTTCTCCAAATTGGAGGCCGGGGAAATGGAGCTGGAGATCCTGGATTTCGATCTCCGCTCGTGTCTGGAAGAGGTGGCGGATCTGTTTGCCCCCACTGCCCATGCCAAGGGGTTAGAGCTGGCGGTGCTCATGCCACCGGAAGTGCCGCGCTACCTGCGGGGAGATGCCTCGCGACTACGGCAAATCCTCAACAATTTGGTAAGCAACGCCATTAAGTTCACCCACCGAGGAGAGGTGGTGATCCAAGCGGAGGTGCTGCAAGAAACCGCTACCCATGTCCACCTCAGGCTCTCGGTGAGAGATACCGGGATCGGGATCCCGGCGGCGGCGCAGAGCAAGCTGTTTCAACCGTTTAGCCAGGTGGATGCCTCTACCACCCGCAAATACGGAGGTACGGGACTGGGCTTGGCCATCTGCAAACAACTGACAGAACTGATGGGGGGAACCATCTCGTTGCAAAGCCAGGAGGGACAGGGCAGCACCTTCAGCGTTGAGCTGACCCTGGAGCGGCAGCCCTATGCCCAGCAGCTTGCCCAGCCTTCTGCTCGTGTCCCGGTGGATTTGCAGGGCAAGCGGCTGTTGGTGGTGGACGACAATGCCACCAATCGCAAGATCCTGCGCTGTCAGGCCGCGGCTTGGGGAATGGTGGTGGAAGAGGCCGAGGATGCCTATCAGGCTATGGACAAACTGCGCCAAGCCGTTCGCGAGGGCAGACCCTTCCCCCTGGTCGTTTTGGATATGCAAATGCCGGAGGTGGATGGGGAGACCTTGGGCCGCTGGATCAAGGCAGATCCGCAACTGGCCGAGACGCAACTGGTGATGATGACTTCACTGGGACTGGGGGAGCACTCCCGCCGCGCTGCCGAAATCGGCTTTGCCGCCTACCTGGTTAAGCCGGTAAAACAAAGCCGCCTTCAGGAGGCGTTGGCCATGGCCCTGGGGAAATCTTCTGGCCTCTCCACCTCTCTTTTGGGCATTGGCCCCCCTCTCTCTCAGACGACGCCTATGGCCGACCGACCCCAGCAGTCCCTGCGCATTTTGCTGGCAGAGGATAACCCCGTCAACCAAAAGGTGGCTTTGCGCCAGCTCCAGAGCTTGGGCTACATGGCCGATGTGGTGGCCAACGGTCAGGAGGTGTTGGATCTCCTGCAGAAGGTCAGATATGACCTTATTCTCATGGATTGCCAAATGCCGGTGATGGACGGCTACGAGGCCACCCGCCGCCTACGCCAACAGGAACGGAGATCCGGCCACCGCACAGTGGTGATTGCCATCACGGCCAACGCCATGCAGGAGGATCGGGAGCGCTGCCTGCAGGCAGGTATGGACGACTATCTCAGCAAGCCGGTGCTGAAGGAAGATTTGCAAAGGTTGCTCAACCACTGGAGCCAGGTGATTGCTCAGTCTGCAGGGGGATCCTCCAACCAAGCCGCTTCTGAAGCAGCCTCTCCAGCTTCCCCCGCTGAGAGCCGGGATCCCTCTTCTTCCACCCAGCCCTACCCCATCGACTCTGCCTACCTGGATCAGGTTTCCGGCGGGGATCGCGGGTTTCAGCGAGAGCTATTGCAGGTGTTCATCCAAGATTGCGAAACCCAGCTTCCGCAATTGCGCCAAGCTATTGCCGGTTACAATGCAGAAGGAATGCGGCGGATCGCCCATCGCCTCAAAGGAGCCAGCTCCAACGTGGGAGCTAACGCTTTTTGCCAAGTGGTCCGCGAGCTGGAGCACTTGGGGGTAGCGCTGGCCCAGCAGGGATCCCAAGGTGGTCATGACCTAGAATGGGCACGCGCTCTCCAGGCCCCAGAAGACCTAGAACGCATCTTGGCCGATATCCGCCAGTACTTGCAGGATTTGGAAGAGTAGATTCCTAGGGATCCCAAGCCTTCTGCGCTGCTAGCTTTCACTCCCCGCCCCTCTCCCAGTGGAAGAGGAGAGTCAGCGGCAGAAGCAAGGCAGTGGAAGCTGGACTTAACAGCCTGCATTTCGCTTCCACTTCCATTTGGATTCATTCAGACCTAAATCCAGAATCGAGGGCAATGCGAAAGCCTGGCTGCTTTGCAGAGGGTGGAAACTACAGCCAGGCAAGCAAGGATCTACAGCAGTGTCCTAGGCCCACCGGGATTACATCAGGCCGATTTGAGAGAGGATCCCTTGGCCGGTCAGCAACTCGGTCGCAACGCCGATCACAAAGCCCAACATTGCCAAACGGCCATTCCATTTTTCGGCGAAGGTGGTAAAGCCAAACTTAGCTTCTTGGTTTTCCATGGTTCTAGCTCCATCAACAGGTGACATCTTTAATGTGGCTCAGATATTAAAAAGTGTCAAGTTTTATGTCGAGAGCTAACAAGATTGTCCCTTTCCTCTGGCATCAGCACCTTTGGTATTGCCGGTCGCCAAACAGGATCCCGTGTTCCTCGTCACTGAGGAGCTGCTCGAGGGAACGGCGTACCTCTGCCAGCAGTTGCAAGCCCTTCTGCACGGCGGGACGGGCTTCGATGGCTGCCAACCAGCGTTTGAGATTGGGAAATGGCTCGATGTCCAACCCTTGCCGCTCATAGCCCCGCATCCAGGGGAAGCTGGTAATATCGGCGATGGAGTAGTCGCCCGCCAGGTACTCCGACTCCATCAAGGCTTGTTCCACCACTCCAAACAGGCGCTGGGTCTCTCTCACGTAGCGGTCGATGGCGTAGGGGATCCGCTCATTCTAGCCTGCTCGCTTCTGCCCCACTGAGGCGGTAGCTGAGAGGAAAGGGATCCCTAGCTGCTTTTCACGGTTGTCCAGAGGGCGTCGATGAGGCGCAGCTCTTCCCCTGACAGCACTTTGAGGTAGGTGAGTTTGGCCAGGGCCTCTTCGTCGGGGTAGATGGCCGGGTTCTGCAGATCTTCTGGGTTGATCATGGGCAGAGCTGCAGCGTTGGGGGTGGCAAAGCGGTTGTGGTTGCTCAGTTGAGCGCCGACTTCAGCATCCAGGATGAAATTGATGAAGCGATTGGCCAGCTCGGGGTTGGGGGCCTGGGCGGGAATGGCCATTACATCCAGCCAAATGTGGGCACCCTCACGGGGGACAAAATAGCCGATGTTGGGGTTTTCTTCGGCAGCTTGCAGGGCATCGCCGCTGTAGACGATGGCTACATTGGCCGTTCCAGAAACCAGTTGGTTTTTGCCCCCCACGCCCCCAATTAGGCCGGCACTGCGGCGCTTGGTGTCGATCAAAAGCTGCTGGATCTGCTGCAGTTCGGAGCGAACGGTGGTGTTCATATCGAAGCCCAGGTAAACGGCAGCAGCGCCGATCATGGAGCGCATCTCGTCGATCATCACAAAGGGGCCATACTGCTGCTGCGGGTCGAAAATCAATCCCCAAGAGCGTTCAAAGTTTTCGGGCAGGCGGTCTTTGCGGTAGCCAATGCCGGTGGTGCCCCACTGATAGGCGGCGGTGTAGGTGTTTTCTGGATCAAAGGGCAGGCCGACAAATTTTTCGCCCAGGTTGCTTAGGTTGGGGATCAATTCTTTGTTGAGAGGCTGCAGCAGTCCCAGCTGCAACATGTTGGGCACAATGTAGTCGGTGGGAACAACAATGTCGTACTGGCTGGTGCCTCCCCCCCGCAGTTTGGCCACCATGTCTTCGTTGGATTCGTACACGCTGACCAGCACGCGGCTATTGGTGGCTTTTTCAAAGGCGGTGAGGATGTCGGGATCGATGTATTCTGACCAGATGTAGAGATTGAGGGTCTGCCTCTGGGCAGAGGTAACATGGGGCCAAAACAAAACCAGGACAAGCACACAGCAGAGTAGGGTTGTAGCCGAGGCAATCCACTTTTTCATGAGATTTCTCCGACTGTGAAAAGTTGAAAACATCGTATCTGCTTTCATCCCCCAGCCGGCTACACCCGCGGCTAGGGGGCACGCCTTGGGCAATCGCCAAGCCCCGCAAACTCCGGTTGAGGCTCGGGTACTCACCCTTGTTTCCAAGACAACACCCAAACGGTATCAACGCCTCCGCGAGCAATCCGCCAAAAGCCGCAAAGGCCGATTCTTTCGTCGGATCCCTCGATGCCTTGCACCACAAGGCTTTCCAGCCCCAAAACCCCCTCGCCGCAGCTCTTTTTGCCGACTTTTTTCCGGATCCCTCGCAAATGGGTCTTGCATTCCTTGCCCTGCTTGGGTTTAATAGGGGTGGAGTTCCCCCTTCGGGGGGATCCCTAGAAATTGGAAACAATTTGGCAGCCAACGTGGAGGACAACTTAAACGGAGTTCCCCCTTCGGGGGGATCCCTAGAAATTGGAAACTTGGTTAGTTATTCGAGGTCATAACTCGTTGCAACCGTTCCCCCTTCGGGGGGATCCCTAGAAATTGGAAACGTTCAAAGCACAGGCTACGGCCCACCACAACATGGGTGGTTCCCCCTTCGGGGGGATCCCTAGAAATTGGAAACACCACAACATGGGTGTACCTTCAACAACATACTCTGGGTGTTCCCCCTTCGGGGGGATCCCTAGAAATTGGAAACCCTCCGTAGCCCGGTATAGTCGGAGCCGCTTCCCGGTTCCCCCTTCGGGGGGATCCCTAGAAATTGGAAACTTCATTTGTGCCGAAGGGATCGCAAACGCGCCCCGTTCCCCCTTCGGGGGGATCCCTAGAAATTGGAAACCCAGTCGGTTGCGATGGAAGCCTGCTGGAGCACCGATCCTCCGTTCCCCCTTCGGGGGGATCCCTAGAAATTGGAAACCGGGGATTCCAGTAGTACTCACGTCCACCTATGGTAGTTCCCCCTTCGGGGGGATCCCTAGAAATTGGAAACGCCAAAGCTCTCGCCCGCTTTCTTTGGCGGTTGGTCATGGTGTTCCCCCTTCGGGGGGATCCCTAGAAATTGGAAACGCTTGCCAATCCGGTTCCATCCTGTTTCCAGGATTAGCCGTTCCCCCTTCGGGGGGATCCCTAGAAATTGGAAACTCTTGCCGGTGTTGGATCCTGAGCTGAAGACTCTGGGTAAGTTCCCCCTTCGGGGGGATCCCTAGAAATTGGAAACTGATTGACTGGTCTCTGCTCTAAAGTTAGATAAAAGTTCCCCCTTCGGGGGGATCCCTAGAAATTGGAAACATTAAGTTCTACAGGATCTGTTTTGTTTTGAACAGTATGGTTCCCCCTTCGGGGGGATTCCTAGAAATTGGAAACAATCCTCAAACCTCGACTCCCGAATCGTCAAGAAAGTTCCCCCTTCGGGGGGATCCCTAGAAATTGGAAACTGTACTCACACCTGGGTGTTTGGGAGGTTAGGTCTCTAGTTCCCCCTTCGGGGGGATCCCTAGAAATTGGAAACGTCAGGTACGTGCCAATCGTACCTGTCTTCAAGTAACGTTCCCCCTTCGGGGGGATCCCTAGAAATTGGAAACGTACCACCACCGCCAGTACCACCTCCACCGGTACCACCTGTTCCCCCTTCGGGGGGATCCCTAGAAATTGGAAACCCGCAGCACCTTGGTAAGTGCTTTGGACTTCTTAGTGTTCCCCCTTCGGGGGGATCCCTAGAAATTGGAAACAATTCCGCCACCGATCCTGGCTATACTGAGGACACGCTCACCCAAAGTAGGGGTGAGCTTTCACTCGGCAGCGATTCACATGAGTTTTTGGAAGGGCCTGTTCGGGTCAGCAGGAGCTGCTACAACCAAAGAGCCGGCGCAAACAGCTAGGGCCGACCGTCGCCAGGAAACGGTGGTGGTACGAGGGGAGACAATCCTCTTCAGCTTGGATCCCAACTTGGATCTGTACGAGCTAGAGGAGCTCTGCGATGCGGTGGGGTGGTCGCGTCGCCCCATTCACAAGGTGAGAAAAGCCCTGCAGCACAGCTTTTTGGTGGTGTCGATGTGGCAGCAGCGGGGCAGCTACCGTCGCCTCATCGGCTTTGCCCGGGCAACGTCCGACCACGCTTTCAATGCCACCATCTGGGATGTGGTGGTTCATCCCGATTTCCAGGGTAGGGGTCTGGGCAAGCGGCTGATGGAAAAGGTGATCCACGAGCTGCGCGCCCGAGACATCAGCAACATCACCCTTTTTGCCGATCAGGGAGTGGTCAGCTTTTACGAACGGCTGGGCTTCACCGCCGACCCTGAGGGGATCAAAGGCATGTTCTGGTATCCCCGCTAGCGTATGGCCCCTGTGGTGATTTTGCCCGGTTATCTGGCGGGTGCGTCGGAGTATGAGCCCCTGCGCCAAGAGCTGGAAGCCCGCGGCTATGCGGCACGGGTGGTGCCGTTGCAGGTGCGCAGTTGGTTTCCCACGCTGGGGGGAAGGCCTGTCACTCCCATCCTGTGGGCCCTTCGAGAGACCATCCAAAAGACCTGCGCTGAGTTTGGGGTTGACCGAGTTAACCTGGTGGCCCACTCCGCCGGCGGCTGGATTGCCCGCATCTACCTGGGATCCGTGCCCTATGGGGGACAGGTGTGGCAGGGGCGGGAGCAGGTCGCTGCGCTGATTAGCTTGGGATCCCCCCACACCAGCCGGGAGCGCTGGACGAAGCGCAATTTGGACTTTGTCAACACCCACTATCCGGGGGCCTTTTGGCCCGAGGTCAAATATGTGTGCGTGGCGGGCAGGGTCATCCAGGGGCAGAGGTTGAGTCTGGGATCCCTGTGGCGACAGGAGCATTATCTGGCTTGGCTGGCCTACAACAGCTATTGGCTCACGGCTGGACAGGGGGAATTGTGGGGCGATGGCATTACCCCCATCGAGGCTGCCCACCTGCAGGGGGCTGTTAACCTCACTCTGCCCAACTGCTACCATTCCGGTCGGGGTGGACGGCGCTGGTATGGATCCCCCGAGGTGGTGGAAACTTGGGCTCAGTATCTGGCTTAGGGCCGGGGTTTAGCTGCCAGGCTTGCTTGGGTCGCCGAGGGAAGTCTCGGGCAAAGAGGCGGCCGATTGGCGGCGTTCCTGCTGACGCCGGGCGGCTTTTACCATCTCCTCGACCACAGCCCGCGCCTGCTTCATGCGATCCAAACTGCTGCGATAGAGCTCCAGATCTTTTCTCACCCGCTCTGTTGAAAAGGGCAGCTTGCTCACCACATTCTCCAAAAAGCGGCGGGTGCGTTCTTCTGGTTCTTCGTAAAGGGACTTGGCCACAACTTCATAGGCTGTGTAAAGGCCAACAGCTAAGACCCGGCTGTAGGCGTAGGGCGGCTGAGTCATGCGCTCCAAAATGGCTTTCAACCCACCCACATCTTCCGCCTCTGGCTTGAGACAGAGGAGATCAAGTCTTTGACGGGGATCCCCGCTTCCCATCAACTCCAGCAGATCGCGGGCATTCTTGCGCAACACCTCTGGCTTGAGGTGCAGAGCCTTACAGAGGGCGTTGAAAATGGCTTCTCGCTGCTCAGGGGGGTGATAGGCTTCCATCAGCCCGTCGTAGAGGGTGACCAGCCCCAAGGCAAAAAACGGATCGTAGACGAAGGTGCTGTTGACGGTGGTCAGGTGCAGCTCCACCAACAACTCCTCCACCACCCGGCGATAGACGGCGTTGATCGGGCGAGGGTAGGCGCTGAAAAAGGCCGCTTTGGTGGCGGAGAGGGTGCGAACAGGATTCACAGGCAGACAAAAATGAGCTTGAGGATGGCTTCTCTGTTTTTTTATTCTCACCTGTGCTGACCCTGAGGGCAAGCTGTGTTGACATCCTCCCCGGCCTGAAGGCCGGAGATTCCTACCACGCTACGCATGGATGGCTCCTTGCGCAGTCGTCTCGGCGGGTTCCTGCTTCCGACCGCCCGTGCAGTTCGATCCACAGGCCATCCGGGCTGACACGGGTGGTTCACCCACCCGCATCCCGACCGCAGCGTCGGCCGTGTCCTGCCCTTCGTCTCGCAACAGCTGTATCCCGCGAGCAAGGATGTTGATGGCACCGACCAGAAAGGCCTCCGGCCCGCTGCCGCTCCCTGCCCTGAAGGACGGGGCTTGCCGCGCCTTTTGGTCAGGGTGCGTACTCTTCAAACTCGCTCCAAAAAGGCCACCCCCTCCACATGCCCGGTTTGGGGAAAGAAGTCAGCCGCCCGCCATTGGGTAAGGCGATAGGATCCCTCTGCCAGTAGGATCTGCAAGTCTCGCGCCAAAGTGGCAGGGTGACAGCTAATGTAGACGATGCGTGGTGGTCGTCGCAGCTTTAGGGTCTCGAGCACTTGGCGGTCGCAGCCGCGCCGCGGCGGATCCAGCACCACAATGTCGGCAGGGGGCAGGGTCGGCAAAACCTGTTCCACCGTGCCCTGGAAAAATTGGGCTGAGGCGATACCGTTGAACTGGGCATTGTAGCGGGCTTGGGCCACCGCTTCCGGCAAAGCTTCCACCCCCATCGTCCGTTTCGCCCGTTGCGCCAGCAGCAAGGTTAAGGTGCCGATGCCACAGTAGGCATCCAGGATGGTTTCCTCTCCCCGCAGGTTCAGTTGGTCGGCTATCCAGGTAAAAAAGGCTTCTGCTTGCTCTGTGTTGACCTGGAAGAAAGAGGTGCTGTCGATCCAGAGGGAAAAACCGGCAAATTCCTCCCGCAAAGACCCCCGACCGGCAATCACCTCAGTCTCCGGGCCGAAGATGGCATTGGTGCGGGCCGAGTTGAGATTGAGACAGACCCCCACCAGGTCAGGGTAGCGCTGCATCCAGCGTTCGGCCCAGCTTTCCAGATGGGGCAGGCGACGACTGCAACTGACCAAGGTCAGGAGCACCTCGCGGGTACGGCGACCGATGCGCAAACCCAAGTGGCGGAGATGACCTTGGTGACGACTTTCGTCGTAGACACTCCAGCCCGTTTCTTGGAGATCCCGCTTGATTTCCCTCAGGAACACATCCAGCCGCTCGTCTTGCACGGGGCATTGGTTGAGGTTCACCAGGCGGTGGCTGCCCCGTTGGTAGTAGCCCATGCGCAAGGGCTGGCCCTCCGGTTTGGCCATGGGGTAGGTGACCTTGTTGCGATAGCGCAGCGGCTGCTGGGATCCCAAAATAGGGACAGGCTGCGGCAGAGTCAGACCGCCAATCCGCTCCAGTGCATCCCTGAGGATTTGCTGCTTGGTGGCCAATTGCTGGGCATAGCTGACATGTTGCCATTGGCAGCCACCACATTTGTCCGCCACAATGCAGGCTGGTCGCACCCGTTGGGGAGAGGGAGAAATCAGCGACCGAATTCGCCCGACCAAGTAGTTGCGCTTGATCTCGGTTATTTGGGCCACCACCTGATCCCCGGGCACCGCCTGGGACACAAACACCACTCGCCCTTGTCCAAGTCCTACCGTGTGGGCAATGCCATCTCCCTGGGGGGTCAGGGCCGTGATCTCCAACATCAAAAGATCCCCAGGTTTGACGGGATCAGGAAGGCCGGAAGGGATCGGATGTTCCATTAGGCTGTTTCGCCGAAATTCGAAATAACTATAACCATAGGTCAGGTCGTGTTGGCTGGAGTCAGTATTGCCGAAAAAAGCTGTAGCAGGGCAAAAAGCATGTCAGCCGCCAACTGCTGACAGGGATTGAAAACCCGATCCAATGGAGTGGATTACTCCTTGGTCAAAGCAGATAGAGAAGGCAAAACATCTTCTCGAAAAGGAACCTCGTTTTGATTCACATTCTCCAGCTCGGCCAACATGAGAGGGTTAACCCGGTTCAGGTAGGGCACCAAAACCTGTTGTAGCCTTCGGCTGTAGAAGCGGTGGTAGCTGTACACAGGCGTGGCCGGAAATCCCCGTCGAATCTTATGGGATCCCCCTGCGCCGGGATCAAAGTTGCGGATCCCTTCTCGGATAGCGAGGGCAATGGGCTCGTAGTAGCAAACGTTAAAGTGCAAAAACTTCACCTCCTCCCGACAACCCCAGTAGCGCCCGAAGAGGCGATCTCCCTTACGAATACAAAAAGACATCCCCACAATTTCTGCATTCCGTTCCCCGGCCACCAGCACAACTCGCTCCCGATAGTCGGGATAGAGAGACTCGAAAAAGCGGCGATTGAGATATTTGCTCCAGTTCCAAAATTGGGCGCAGGTGTTGCTGTAAAAGTCGTACATGAGAGACAACAGGCGGGGCGTGATCTCCTCTCCTGTGTAAATCTTGAGTTCTAGGCCGCTTTTTTCCATTGCAGCCCGCTCTCGCTTGATGTTGCGCCGCTGGTTGGCATTGAACTGGCTCAAAAAGTCTTCGTAAGAGCGGTAGCCGGGGTTGTGCCACTGGTAGTTGTGGGTGATCCGGGGCGTAAATCCATCCGACTCCAATTGAGTCCGCCAGTCCAGATCTACGTAAAGCAAGCTAAACACCGAAATATCCTTCTCTTGGCAAAACCGGTCAATGGCTGCCAGCATCAATGGCCACACCTCTGCTTCTGAATACTCGGGATGGACGAGAATGCGATAGCCCGTGGCCGGGGTGAAGGGGGCCATGCCGATTAACTTCGGGTAGTAGCGTTCCCCCAATTGGCCGGCAACTGCAGCCCATTCTTGGTCGAAGACAAACTCCCCCTGGCTGTGGCTTTTCAAATACAAGGGGGCAGCAGCAACCAACTGGCCGTCCGCCTCCACCAACAGGTGACAGGGCAGCCACCCTGTCCTGCGGCTGGCACAACCTGAGCTCTCTAGGCTGTGCAACCATTCGTATTCCAAAAAAGGAGAGGTGCGCTCCGTTTGCAAAGCGTGCCAGGCCACTGCCGGGATCTCGCGAATATCGTGGCACCAGCGCCATTTCAAGCCGGTTGACATTTGCCTGCTCGGATCAGACCAACCCGCCGTGCAATTGCCTCAGCTTGGCCGGGAAAAGGCCCCCAATGCTCTTGCCGACTCAAGAGGGGATCCCACGCCGCCAAATGCAGCACCTGGCAGGATCCCTGCGCCTGCTTGATTATGGACCACCCTGAAGCGGGGTCGGAAACCACGCTGCTGCTCCTTTGCCCGTCCACAACTTCTCCGGCGGAAAACCACACTTTTGGGTTCTGGTTTGATTTTAATCGGGATCCCTGGGCTCGTAGTAACGGTTGGCCAAATCCAGAGCCATCTGAAACTTCTGCTCGCGGGTGAGGTCAGCCCGTCGGGCAATGTGAGCAAAGCGGTTGATATCTGGGGGCAGGAAGTCGAAAGGACGCTGTTCCCGCACGATGTCCAAGACCAAATCGCAAAGGGCCTGCTGGTAATCGTTGTAGAAGATCTCTCCCAAAGCCTTGAGCCGTCCATCGGGCACCGGATTGTTAAAGTCGATGGCCTGGAGCTCTCCCTGCTCGTCGATAAATAGCTCCACCGAGTTCATTTCATAGCCCAAAACTCGATTGATAATCCGACAGGTATTGATGACTTTCTGGCCCATTTCCGGCGTGAGAAATTCTGGATCAAACAGATATTCGCTGGCATCGAACTTGCGAAAGATATACTTGATCGGAATGATCTTTCGGCCAATGCAGAGGGCGCGAATCTGCCAAGGGTAAGGGGTTTTGACCTTCTCTTGGATCATCATCACCTGAGATCCAGAGCGGTCGTAAAAATAGAGGAGCTGCTCCATGTTGTGGGCTATTTCTACTCCAATGGCCTCTCGCCCCTCCGCCGGCTTAATCACAATTGGCCAGCCCAGATCTTCCGCCATCCCCTGCCAATCGAAAAACTTGTGATACTTAAAGTCCTCTGCTTTCAATGCAGGGGCTTCTTTAGGGGGCAGAATGTAAGTTTTGGGGATGGAGATCCCCAGCTCTTTGACCACCATGTAGGCAGCATCTTTGTTGCGCAGGTAGTAATAAAAGCTAAAGGGGTTGTTGATGAGGTAAACCCCCCGAAAGGCAAAGCCCATGAATAGGCCGATGGCTTGGGGGTAAAGGTAGCTGAAGCGATCCAGGATCAAGCGATACTTGGTGCGGTAATCCAGGTTCACCTCATGAATGGTGACGTGTTCGGCCCGGATCTTGTAAGTTTGGCCGTTGCGAGCTTGAACAGGGGGAAGTGCGTTGAGGCGAGCCAGAGTATCGTCCCCGAAAGGCTCGCTGAAGTGCAGGCTGCCAACCCAATAGTCTTCAATCATCAAAGCTCTCTCGTCAAAAGCTATTCCCTGCAAGGGATCCTACGCGAAGGCGCGGATTTGCGCTTGCCAAGTGGGCCAATCGTGATTCCCCTCCCATACCTCCAGTTGATGGGGGATGTTGTTGCGGCTAAGCACTTCTGCCAGGCGCAGATTGTCGCTGAGGCAGTGGTCGTGGCGAGCGGTGAGCAGCTTCAGCTCGGTGTTGCGCCCGCCCAAGTGATCCCAGAGTTGCCGGCTCATGTTGGACATATAGGCCAGCGGGTTGATGAAATACAGCTCCTGCTCTGCCCGTTGGGGATCCCAGCCGGTGATGGAGCCGAGAGCGGCCACATCGTAGGGCCCCCCCAGGGCCAAGCAACGGCGCACCAAGCCGGGATGCCGACAGGTGAGGTTGACAGCATGGGTAGCTCCCAGGGAAAACCCAGCCACCACCAGAAACTCATTTTGCGCCTCGGCCTTGGCGTAGGGGATCAGCTCTTCTACCCAGTGCTGCTCCAACAACAGCCAACGATCCCGACGTTGGGGCAAGTCCAGCTCGCGGTTGAAAAAGGTCTCCCAATCCAGGGTTTCCACGCAAAAAGCCTGCAAATAGCCCTGTTCCAGATGATGGCTGAGGCTGGCAATAATGCCGCGATCTTCCACGTCAAAAAAACGCCCGTTGCTGGTGGGCAGACAGATCAGCGGGTAGCCGTGATGCCCAAAGTGGAGCATCTCCATTTCCCGGCCCAAGATCTGAGAGGGAAAGCGCAAGTAGCGGCGAGCGTAGGCCATGAAAAGCGGGGAAGGGATCCTCAAGAAATACCCAACCTTTCCGGGGGAAGCATTCTGCTCTGCCTGGTCGAGCAAGGCAAAGGGCACTCTCTGGAAAGGTCCACAAGAGCCACCAGAACAGATGGGAGCAGACCTGACCAACTGACAGGAACCTCAGGAAATTTCCGTGAACAGATCCTTGAGGGCCGTGCGGGCGGCCAAGTGCTTGCGGGTGGACTCGAGAATTTCGGCTTCCCGGCGCAGCCGCCTTTCGGTACTGACCATTTCCAGCAGAGCTTGCTGCTCTTGGGGGGCCCCATGGAAGTGGCTAGCCACCCAGTAGGACAGTTCTATGGGGGTGGTGGGGAGCTGCTCCGGCAACTGTGCATCCCGCTCCATTAGCTTGCCCGAGAGACGCACCACATCTTGAAGGAGAGTGGTAACCTGGCGCACCCAGCTCTGCAGGTCATCGGAAGGGGTGGTCGGCTCATCCTCAATCCATTCCACCAGCCCCACCCGGAAGGGTTTTTCCCGCACGTAATCCAAGACGCGGAAGCGCTGCTGCCCCAAGGTCAAAATGTCCATGCGGTCATCCGGCAATCGCTGCACCTGCAACACCTCAGCACAACAGCCCACCCGCACTGGGGATCCCGTCTGGGGATTGAACATCAGCACCCCAAAGCGGCGATCCGTCTCCAGAATGGTGTTGATCATCATGCGGTAGCGGTACTCGAAAATGTGCAGCGGCAGAGGTCGGCCCGGAAACAGCACCACCTCCGGCAAGGGAAACAGCGGTAGCTCGCGAACATCCACGGAAGAAGAAGGCATAGGGCTTGTGCTTCTCGCTGTACTGAGTCTAGCCCATCTTTATTGGCCAATCTTTATCTCTGCTAAAGGTAGGGGATTGACAGGGAGGGGATCCCTCAAGAGAAGCGGTGGTGCCAGACTGTGATGGCAATCGCCAAGGCATCGGCGGCATCATCCGGGCGGGGCAAGCTGGGCAGGTTGAGTTCCCGGGCCACGGCAGCTTGTACAGCCTGCTTGTCGGCGCGTCCGTAGCCTGTCAAACTTTGCTTGACTTGGGCGGGCGTAAACTCCACCGGCAACAGATGATGCTGGGCCAAGGTGAGCAGGATCACGCCACGGGCTTGGGCGATGGCAATGGTATTGCCCATTTTGTAGAAAAAAAGTTTTTCCAGCCCCACCTGATGCGGGCGCAGTTGGCGCAGCAACTGGCTCAAATCCTCGTGCAGCGTTTGCAGCCGCTCCGGCATCGAGTGTTGGCTGGGGGTGCTGATCACCCCATAATCCACAGGTTTCAACCCCGCAGATCCCGCCAGAATGCAACCAAAACCCATGGTTCCCAGACCTGGATCTAGGCCGAGGATGCGCTGCTCAGGTGGGGTGTCTCCTCTGTCGGCGAGGGGCGGGGGGATCTGACAAGGGCTATGGCCTGCCGGGTGACTGCGCATGATGGGGATGATCGGTGTGCAGGTAGGTCAGGCCCGAGATCAGGGTGAGAACCACCGCCACCCAAAAACAAGGGATCCCTCCCGGCCACCCCAAAATCAGCAAAGCAATGGCCAGGATTTGGGTTACCGTCTTGGCTTTGCCCCAGAAATTGGCACCGCGGATTTGGCTTTGGTTGACCCGCCAGCCGGCGATGGCCAGCTCCCGCCCCACCAGCAAAAACACGCCCCAAGCGGGGATCCGCCCCAGTTCCAGCAGGCCCAGCAGCGGCGCCAACACCAGCAGCTTATCCACCAGAGGATCCAAAAACTTGCCCATATCGGTTACCAAGCCATAACGGCGGGCCAAATGGCCATCCAGCCAATCGGTTGCTGCCGCCAGCAAAAAAGCCCAGAGGGCCAACCTCTCCCCCAGTGGGGATCGCAGGCTCAGCCCCAGCAAAACAAAAGGGATCCCTGCCAGCCGCAGCAGGGTGACGGCGGTGGGCAGGTTCACCCACTCCAGCTTGGCACGTTGGACGGCGCTGGGATTCTCCACCTTCGGATCTGGCCTCAAGGATCAGAACTATCAGAATTATCGGTAACGGCCCAGGCGCTCGGTGAGCAGGTGGTAAAACCCCTGGGCATCCACCCCAAAAGCCACCTGAACATTGGCGAGGCGACCACTGGATCCCCAGCGATCCACCACCGTCCGGCCCAGGTTCAAGGGGCTAGCCGTTTCCACCTCGACGTAGCAGGGCTTGAGCTCGAACAACTGCGGCTGTAACAGATAGGCAATCACACAAGGGTCGTGCAATGGCCCTCCCGGTAGCCCGTAGCGTTCTACGTCGACCTTACCGTAAAAGGTGAGCATATTGGCCACCGTCTGCCCAACGCGGGTGCCCAGGGCGCGGATGCGCTCAATCCGCTCCGGCGTGCTGAGGACCTGTTGGGTGACGTGCAAGCCCAGCATCACCACCTCCGGGATCCCGGCGCTGAGCACGATCTGGGCGGCGTGGGGATCGGTGAGGATGTTGAACTCGGCTGCCGGGGTAACATTCCCCTCAAAGGCGGATCCCCCCATAAACACCAGCCGCTGGATGCGCTCCACAATCCGAGGCTGCTGCACCAGGGCCACTGCCAAGTTGGTCATCGGGCCCAGCAAAGCCAAGGTAACCGGCTCAGGGGCAGCCATCAGGGTTTCAATCAGATACTCCACCGCATGCTGGGATCCCAAAGGCATCTGGGGCTCCGGCAGATCCGCTCCGTCGATCCCGGTTTTGCCATGCACCTGCTCGGCGGTTTCCAGAGGGCGCAAGAGAGGTCGGGGGCAGCCGGCATACACCCCCATCTGCGGCTGACCGGCCAATTCACAGATCTGTCGAGCATTGCGGCTGGTTTTGTCCAAGGAGACATTGCCAGCCACCGTGGTAATGCCCAGCAATTGCAGCTCTTCTGGCGACGCCATAGCCAGCAGCAGAGCCACCGCATCGTCTTGGCCAGGGTCACAGTCGATGATCAGGGGCACCATAGGGATCTCGGCAGCAGCTCACTCACCCCTAGTTTAGGTTTTTCTCCCGCTCTTTTCCTCTGGCCGGTGAGCGCGGAT
Source organism: Thermostichus sp. OS-CIW-32 (assembly GCF_054060415.1). NCBI lineage: Bacteria > Bacillati > Cyanobacteriota > Cyanophyceae > Thermostichales > Thermostichaceae > Thermostichus > Thermostichus sp. OS-CIW-32. Next base: position 78,106 of record NZ_JBSSDD010000008.1, read on the forward strand.
CCCGGTCAGATTTAAGATAGGAAATATATCTTCATCCTTTGTCTTGTTGCCTGACACCCATCCACTGCGCATCAACCTGTTGCTGGATTGGGAGCCGCCAGCAGGAGAGCCCCTAGCTTGCGAGGACTGGCTACCCCCTGAACGCTTTGTTGTCGAGTGTTTTCAGGATCAAGCTACCTTCCTAGAGGCTCTCAGAAAACAAGACGGCCATGTCGATTGCTTGGTGCTCCTGGTGGATCCCACTCGGCTGCAAGAGCTGCACGATCTGGGCAATCAGCTCTGCGCGTGGGGACTGCTGCTGCCGACGGTGTTGGCGATTGTGCTGGAAGAATCCCACCTGCAAAAGGAAACACCGGAGACGGAAGGAGAGATCCCTGCCACCTCATCTTTGGTGAAAGCATTGCTCAAGCGAGAGCAGTTTTTCTACCACAACGCCACCCTCGTCCGTCCCATTTCGCCACAGGAGCTGAAGGGGCAGGTGCGGGCCGACTGTACCGCTTCGGGATCCCCTTCCGTCTTGGAGCTGCTGGTGGATCGGGCCATCGCCTTGTTTCTGCAGATGTCTCCCACTTGCGGCCTCCCGCAGGGCCCAGTGCATCCCAGCGATCAGCCCTACCTGGCCTACAGCAACCAACAACAGCGACGGCTGGCGGAGAAATTGCGAGAACGGCTGAGCTATGCCGGAGTGTACTATCATCGTGACCCGGAGCTGTTTTATCGCCGCCTTCCGCCCCACGAGCAGCGAGCTTTGATGCAACGGCTGCGCGGCCTTTACCAGGCGATTGTCCTGGAATACTTTCAGTCTCCCGAAACCGCCAATGCCCGCATCGATGAACTGGTGGCCTTGGCCTTTTTTGCCGATATCGGCGCTGCTCAACTGCTGGAGCTGCACATGAACTTGATGGAAGACTTTGCCAAACAATTGAAACTGGAAGGCCGCAGCGAAGAGATCCTGCTGGATTACCGCCTTACCCTGATCGATGTGATGGCCCACCTGAGCGAAATGTACCGCCGCTCCATTCCCAAAACCGCTCCAAGGGATCCTTAGATATGTCCACTCGCAAAGCCTATGTTCTCAAGCTCTACGTGGCGGGCAACACCCCCAATTCTCTGCGTGCCCTCAGCACCTTGCAAGACATCTTGGAAAAGGAGTTCCGCGGCGTGTACACCCTGAAGGTGATCGATGTCTTGAAAAATCCGCAACTGGCAGAGGAAGATAAGATCTCGGCAACGCCGACCTTGGCCAAAATCCTGCCGCCACCGGTGCGGAAGATTATTGGCGATCTGTCCAACCGCGAGAAAGTGCTCATCGGCCTGGATCTGCTCTACGAAGAATTGGACGAAGAGGCTTGAGACAGGCTGCAGGAGCAAGGAGAGTGGGATGAACCAGTCATTGGGGCCTTCTGAGCCAGAAAAGCCACAAGATAACACCGCAGAGGACTCCACCGAACCAACCCCAGACAACCACCGGGCGGATCTCTCAGAGCTGCGAGGGATCCCCAAAAAACAGACGGGCATTGAGGGCTTTGAAGACATCAGTCACGGTGGGCTACCCCTGGGACGCACCACCTTGGTCAGCGGCACCTCCGGCACCGGCAAAACCCTGTTTGCCATGCAGTTCCTTTACAACGGCATCGTGAAGTATCAAGAGCCGGGGATCTTCGTCACCTTTGAGGAAACCCCCGCCGATATCATTCGCAATGCCTCCAGCTTTGGCTGGGATCTGCAGGCCCTCATCGACAGGGGCCAACTGTTTATCCTGGACGCTTCCCCCGATCCCGAAGGCTATGAGGTGAGCGGCAATTTCGATTTGTCGGCCCTCATCGAGCGCATTCAGTACGCCATTCGCAAATACAAAGCCAAGCGGGTCTCCATCGACTCGGTGACGGCCATCTTTCAGCAGTACGACCCTGCCGGTGTGGTGCGGCGGGAGCTGTTCCGCCTGACGGCCCGCCTCAAGCAGGCCAACGTCACCACCGTCATGACCACGGAGCGCACCGACGAGTACGGTCCCATCGCCCGCTACGGTGTGGAAGAATTCGTCTCCGACAACGTGGTGATCCTGCGCAACATCCTGGAAGGAGAGAAACGGCGGCGCACCATCGAGATCTTGAAGCTGCGGGGCACCACCCACATGAAGGGGGAATATCCCTTCACCATCACCAATGACGGGATCAACATCTTCCCCCTGGGAGCCATGCAACTGACGCAGCGCTCCTCCAACGTGCGGGTCTCCTCCGGCATCGAGAAGCTGGACGAAATGTGCGGCGGCGGCTTCTTCAAAGACTCGATTATTTTGGCCACCGGCGCCACCGGCACGGGCAAAACCTCGCTGGTGAGCAAATTCCTGGAGCGGGGCTGCCTGGATGGGGAACGCTGCATTCTCTTTGCCTACGAAGAGTCGCGGGCGCAGCTGTCCCGCAACGCCTCCTCCTGGGGCATTGACCTGGAAGAGTTCGAGCGGCAGGGCCTCCTCAAGATCATCTGCGCCTACCCAGAATCTGCCGGCCTGGAAGACCACCTGCAGAAGATCAAAACCGAGATGATGGCCTTCAAGCCCTCCCGCATGGCCATCGACTCTCTGTCAGCCCTGGCGCGGGGAGTGAGCCAAAATGCCTTCCGCCAGTTTGTAATCGGGGTAACTGGCCTGGCCAAGCAGGAGGAGATCACCGGCTTTTTCACCAACACCACCGACCAATTCATGGGATCCCATTCCATCACCGAATCCCATATTTCCACCATCACTGACACGATCATCCTGCTGCAATACGTGGAGATCCGCGGAGAAATGGCCCGCGCCCTCAACGTCTTCAAAATGCGGGGATCCTGGCACGACAAAGGGATCCGCGAGTACCTGATCTCCAATGCGGGCATCCAAATCCGCGATTCCTTCCGGGGCTACGAGCGCATCATCAGCGGATCCCCGACTCGCATCAATGTGGATGAGAAAAACGAGCTCTCCCGGATTGTGCAAAACGTTCAGGCCCTAGAGGAAGAAGGGTTGTGAGCGGTTACAACAGTTCCGTGAGTGGGCGCGGCAACAGACCCGTTGAGTCAAGCGAATTTCCAACACCGCTCAACACCGCGCAAGCCCTGCACTTGCGGCTGGCAGGGAGGGATCGGCCCAGACAAGGATTTCCCCGCGGCCAATGGCGAACAGTGGTAACCCACCTACAAATTGGGTAGTATGCCTCTAGCAGTAGCGCAAAGGGCGGGGTTTCCCGGCGTGTTTAGTTTTTTTGGTGGTTCCAAAACCCGAACCATGCTTGGGGTGGACATCAACCCCGAGCGCATCGCCGTTGCCCAACTGAAAAAGCAGGGCAATGGTAGCTATCGTCTGGCCCACTACCACAGCGTGGACATGCCGGAAGGGGCGATGGTCGAAGGACGCATCCTCGATCCGAGCACAGTTGGCTTGATCCTGATGAATTTGCTCAATGAAAACAAAGTGCCCACCAACCTGCCGGCAGCCACAGCAGTGCCCGTAAGGGAGGCCATCGTTCGTCTCATTCGCCTGCCTGCCGACCTACCTGCCGATGAGCTGCGCCGGGTGGTTTTGGAGCAGGAGGCCGAACTTTACATTCCCTATCCGCGGGATCAGGCGGATGTCGACTACCAGCCCTTGGGTCTCGATCTTTCCCAGGATGGCATTGAGCGCATCGAAGTCTTGCTGGTGGCCATCCCCAAAGAGGTGGTGGACAACTACCTGGAGGTGCTGCAGGTGGCCAACTTGCAGGTGCGCTGTGTGGAGCTGGCCAGCTTCTCCCTCATTCGCACCATCCGCGATCAGCTAACCCAGTACGGCCCCCAAGAGGCCGTGTTGCTCAGCTCCATCGGCTACGACAGCAGCGAGATCAGCATTTTGGTGAACGGGATCCCGCAATTTACCCGCACCGTCAACATCGGCACCATCCACATGCGGCAGGTGCTGGCCCAATCCCTGAATCTGCCGCTTAGCCGCACCGGCGACCTGTTGCGAACTCTGAGGTTACCCTTGATCAACCCCACCGATATTTTGGCCACGGGAGAACAGCCAGCGCCCAGCAATCCCGGTGTAGCAGCAGTAACGCGCGTTGTCTCCGATTTGGCGGATGAACTGAAGCGCTCCATCGACTTCTTTACGAGCACAGAAAGCAGCTCGCCTGTGGTGAAAGTACTGCTGGCCGGAACTGGGGCAAGCATCGGCCAAATCGACGGCTTCTTATCTCAGTCGTTGAGCGTGGCGGTGGAGTTGGCGGATCCCTTTGGCAACATTGTCGTGCCGGATTCAGTGGAACTGCCCCTGGAGGAACGCCCAGCAATGGGAGTGGCCCTGGGGTTGGCGTTACGGGAAGACACCAAGTAGCGGCAGCAGGCAGCGCAAGCTCGCCCAACCGATGGAATAGCGCACAAGGCGGTTAAAGAGATGTACACACCGGAGATCAATTTCCTCAAAGAAAGGCCGGATGTCCTCACCACAGCTCGAACAAGTGGGGGAGCAGTAGCCGCGACTGGGGCCGCAGAGGGATCCCAGAATTGGATCCCGGCCATTGGCCTGGGGGTTGCTGTTGCTGCTGTAGCGATGGGAGCTTTTTGGTATTTCCAAGACAGCTTTTCCCGCCAGAGAGAAACCTTGAGGGCGGAGCGGGCTCGCCTTGACAGTGAGCTCAGCACAGCCAATGCTGAGTTGTCCCAGCTGCAGAATGCCAATCAAGAGCTGCAAACCATTCGCGCCCAAACGGAAGGGTTCCGCTCCTTTCTGGGATCCGTCCAGCCTTGGTCGGCCATCTTGGAAGAGCTGCGGCGCAAGATCCCCGGCCAGGGGGTATGGATAACCAACATCAGCGCTTCCGGGGATACCGTCAATATCCAAGGAGGGGCGCTGGACTTTCCCCTGGTGAACGACTTTTTGCTCACCCTGCTGGATTCCAACTTTGTTACCAGCGCCGTCCTGAACAGCAGCTCCCGGGTGGACGGCACAGACCTAACCGAGCCCAGCGTTACCTACGGCATAACCGTAACCATCCGTACCCTGGGGGATCCTGACCCAGAATTTACCCGCGAGCTGGAGCAGCGGGGAGCGATAGGCTTGGTTGAAAAGATCCGCATTTTGCGTCGAGTGGAGGCGAACTGATGACTGGATCGGTTGAAGGTTTTCCCGACGAACAACTGGTGGTTCCCCCGGCAGGGCCGCCGGTACTGCTGGGCGTGGAGCTGACCCCCATTCGAATTGGTCTTTTAATCGGGATCACAGGGCTAGGCGCGGCGGGGTTTCTGGCCTTCACCCAACTTCGCCCCTTGATCGAGGAGGTACAGGCTTTGGAAAGGGAGGTAGCCAACAAAACCACCCAGTTGCAGGACATAAAGAGCCAGATTGCCAGTTTGCAAGATGTGCCCAATCAGGTCGAGAGAGCTCGCGTGGAGCGGGAACAGATCAGTGCCCTGCTCTCCACCCCCGAGAATGCCGACACGCAACTGCTGGATCTCAACCGGCTGGTGCAGGGGCAGCCCAACAGCGAGCTGCGCAGCTTTAGCCCTTCTCCACTGACTCCAGCGTCTTCGGCCAATCCGGAAGTGCCTGGGATCATCGCTCCCGCCATCCAAGTGCAGACCACCCGTGTCGCTCTGCGTGGCCCCTATACGGAGCTGATCAATCTGATGGGAGATATAGAACGTCTGCGCACGCTGTTCCGGGTGAGCAACATCAGCTTAAATCCTGTTCAAGACACAGGGGAACTGGACGCTGCTTTTGATTTGATTGCCTACATCTACAACAAAGACGTTCCGTTGGGCACTGCTCCTCCACCTGAAGGGCAAACGGCACCTGGTCAGTAGCCCAGCCATGCCTTGACTCAGGGGGGGATCCTGCCAGTGCGGGATCCCCTCTGGTTTTCAGAAGACGGGAACAACCGCCGGTTCAGCACGGATAGTGTTGCCGAATCGAAGATCTGGGAAAAATTGCTCCCGAAACAGCTACAGGTAGTGGCAAAGTCCGAGATTTCGGCTTTGATTAGGGAAGCACGGGGTGAACGAGGCCAAAGGCACCCGTGGCGAGGTGAAGCAAGAATACGACTGGGTGAAGGAGTGAGCTGTGAGGATGATGAACCGTCGAGTTGCTTATGGGTGTGCGTTGGGCTTGATCCTGTCCCTGCCCCCATTGGCCTTAGAAAGCCGGGTCAATGAGGCAGCCGCTCAACAGTTGACCTCCGCAAACCCGCAACGCCTCAGCCGCATCACAGATATCCGCCTGGTGCCCAACGGCAACCGCATGCAGTTGGAGATCAACACCGAAGGGGGCGCTCGCCCACAGGTGTTCTTTACCCAGCAGGGACAATCTTGGATCGGGGACATCACCAATGCTCAATTGAGCGGAAGCCAGGGCCGCTATCGCCAAGAGTCTCCCCTGCCGGGGGTGCGCTTCATTGAGGCCCGCCAGTTGAGCAACGACAGCGTGCGGATAGAAATAGCCGGTGTGGCCGCAGCTCCCCAAGGCTTGCTGGCTCGGCGCAGCCCGACGCAGTTGGTCTTCGACTTTGAGGGCCTACCCTCTGCTCCACCGGCCCCCCTAGCGGCGGTTCCCCCTCAACCCTCGTCCAACCCAGTAGCGCCCGGCCAACCGGCGTCACTAAACCGACCTCAGCCCGTGGCTCCTGCTCCTCAGCCCGCAGCTCCTGCCCCTGCCTCCCAACCGGTCGCTCAAAACCCTGCCCCTCCGCAGACAGCTCAAGCGGCTCCTCCTGCACCTGCTGTTCCTGCTGCACCCGTGATTTCTCAGGTGCCTTCTGTAGGCCAGCTTAACCAACCTCAGCTGCCTTCGAGAGCTACTGATCCCAGTGCGTCTCCGTTTCAAGGTCGAGCAGTGGCTCCTCCGGCCGGAGATCTTGCTGTCGGCAATATTATTCCGGCTCCCCCTCCAGTTGACTTGGGTTCAAATGCCACAATTACCTTAACCCTCAAGGATGCCCCTGTGGGTGATGTGTTGAGTCTGCTGGTGCGTCGAGCTGGACTGAACGTAGTTCTCAATGACGTCCCTCCAGACCTGACGATTTCCTTAGATGTGGCTGATTCACCTCTACAAGAAACATTTAACTTTATTTTGCGCCTGAAGGAACTTCAAGCATCTCGTTCAGGGCAAACGGTTTTTATCGGCACTACACTCCCTGGAGTTAGCCAGCAGATTGTCAAAACCTATAGACTCAATCAACTGAGAATCGAAGAAACAGAGCAAACTTTTGTCTTTAACGCTTCGGGAACTGCAGGGGGAGGAGGAACAGTTGAAATCAATGCTAGGCAACTAAGTATTACTCCGAGTGAAATCAGAAATAGAATCCAGGGAATCTTGGAAGCATCAAACATTCCTTTGGATCAACAGTCGGCAATTCAGGCAGATCCAAGAACAAATTCGCTAACTATTGTTGCCACACCTACCCAGCATGATGTAATTGCAGCATATCTTGCCCAAATTGATCTAAGAAGTCGGCAGGTCTTAATTAGTGCTAGGTTTATTGAAATCAATCTCAATAACAACTCTGATCTGGGAGTTGCATTAGGCGGTGCTTCTGGCAACTTTGCGCTGGGATCCGGAGACAACACCGTCTTTGGTGGAACTCCTCTTAACCAACCTGCTGGATCCTCAGTTCCTAACGTTGGTTCGGTTCCGGCTCCAGCAACTGGGGGCTCACTTGTATTTAATACTTTAAACCGGCTCCAGCAGTCTCTTGCAGCTCGTATAGATGCATCTATTGCTTCGGGGACAGCTAAGATATTGGCCGATCCAAAAGTAGTCGTTGCCAACAACACCGGTGCGGCTGTTGTGGTTGGCCAAGAAGTCATTACCAACAGGAGAATACAAACGGATCCCGCAACAGGCCAGTCAGTAGTTGTTTTCGAGAAGGGAAACGCAGGAGTTAACTTGCTTATTCAAAATGTTAGGATTGACGATAATGGCTATGTTACGTTAAATCTCATTCCTCAGATTTCATCCATCGGTAGCCAAGTTACTTTGGCAGATGGCACCGTAATTAGCTTGCTGAACCAGCGTTCTGTTGGAACTTTGCAAACCAGACTGAAAGACAGAGAAACCCTATTTTTGGGAGGCTTGATACGAGAGGAGGATCGAGTATCTGTTGACAGGGTTCCACTGCTTTCTGAGATTCCTCTGCTGGGTTCTCTTTTTCGTAGGCAAAATACGATAAATGAGAGAACTGAAATTGTAGTCCTAATTACGCCGACAATTTTGGAGGACTGAAGGAAAATCTTTATCGCTGCAAGCCGCTTTCTTCCTGTTGAGCTAGTTACCTTCCTATAAAGACATCTTGGTTTAAATGCTAAGGTCAAGCTTTTCTTGCCGATTTTGGTTGAGACTGGGATCCCTGCTGCTGAGCTTGGCTCTGGCTGGGGCGCTGGCTTCGATTGACACAGGGTGGTCGCAAACCCATCGCCTTTCTCTACCAGTCCAGGGTCAGAGCTATCCACAGCTAGTCGAGCAATCACGTCCTCTGGTTTGGCGAGCTTTGGCGCAACAATTCCAAGCGCAACCGCAGCCGGAGCAGATCACCTTGGAGGTACTGGGACAAGCCGGGGATCGGCAAGCCCCTCTATTTACCGTGCGAATGCCTCGCAGCGTTTGGCAGCAAAACCCCTCCCCCGCTCAATTGGAGCAGCATACCATTTTCTATCCTGATGCGTTGGCTCTTTTACAGCCGCGAGCACCGCTGCAGCAAGCCCAGGTAAAATCTACTGCTCCCTTTGCAAATGGAATTACATTGGTCTCCAGCAATCCTTCCAATGGCCAAAGAGGGATCCCAATTGACCAAAATATCCATCTGCGTTTTGATCGACAGCTTCCAGCCGGAATAACAGGTCTAGCCTTCGGGATCCAGCCCCCTGTGGAGGTGGCCTTTGACATTCAGGGAAACGAGCTGATCTTTCAGCCTTTACAGCTACTCAGCTACAGCACAGATTACAGAATACTCTTGCCTGCAGCCAAAGAGCTGGATTTACAAAAGCCCATAGAATTGACTTTCCGCACCGAGCCTCAGTACAGTTACCAGCGAGATATTAAGCCCTTGCTAGAAGCCAGTTGTGTAGGTTGTCATCAGCAGGCCGGTCGGATGCGGCGCAGCCCTTTAGATAGTTATGCTGCGGTGATGCGTTATGTAACGCCGGGATCGGAAAATAGCGAGTTGCTCAAACCGCGTTGGTTAGCTCGTCATGCTGTCATCCAGCGAGCTGCAGGGATCCGTTTGAATGGGGGGGGAGTGGATGCCCTGAGTTTGTTGTCGCAGGGCAGGGAAGGAGCTGAACCTACGCCCAGGGTTCCTGTGAGTGATCCCCAGGGAGAGTCTCCCGGATCTTTTATCGGACGCAGTGGATCCCCAGAATTGGCCTATATTCGTCGCAACGGCACCGGCATGGATCGCCTAGGTCACTTGAGCGCTGATGAAATTCAAATCCTGCGTACCTGGATTATTCAGGATCAAGCGGCTGAGGCCCATAAGAGTTAGCCTGATGGGCTGGAGAGTCTTTACCAACAAAGATCCCTTGCTCGTTTGTTTACTTTAAGATTAGGAACCTACGAGATCAATTTGATGACAACCCCCACAGAGGATCGGCTAGACCGGATTGAGCGTGTTGTAGAAGTTTTGGTGAACCAGCAGAGGGAAGTGCTGGGGCGCGTCGATGGGTTGTCTCACCGGGTGGATAGCTTGACTGAGCAGGTGGATAACCTCACGGATCGAGTAGACAACCTGACTAACCGAGTAGATAGCCTGACCGACAGGGTGGATAACCTCTCCCAAAGTGTCAGCAAACTTTCCGCCGATGTCGATAAGTTGGGCTTCAAGTTCGACACTGCTCAATCGGTTGGGGAGCGGCTAGAGCGGCTGGCAACCAGCTTGATCGCAGGAGCCACGATTAGCATTATTGCCGGGGTTATCCTTGTGCTGCTCAGAGAGGGATCCCGTTAATTCTTTCCCGCCCCCTCGATGGAAAAAAATAGGGATCCCAGCCAATGGGATCCCTGGTTATCCTTCCTCTAGTGTTTCAGTCCTCAACACACCTTCCCTATGAGATGCTCTGATTCTAAGAGCCGACCCGTGAAAAAGTCGTGAAACTGACAGATGAGGTGGAAGGTTAAGCCTTGCTCAGGTGGTCAGGGATCCACCTCGGGCAACAAGCGCCAATTCCACCTGATTTTCTTGGGGCTGCCCCAGTTGCACCTCCACATCTCGGCCAAAGAAGCCTTGCATTTTTTTCTGGTAGCTTTCCTGCCATTGTTGGAAGGGAACCTTGGGGGAATCGAACAGAAGCACCAAGGTATACCGGCCATCTCGCAGCTCTTCTCTGTACCCTCTCACCTTGGGCAGATCTGCTTCTAGGGGGCCGCGCAGACCCAGAAACTCCAGGGCATCTTCCAGGTGGGCATTGGCCCCGTAGCTATATTTGGTGATATCGGCGCGGACTTGCTTTTGAATTTCCGTGGCCTGCTGGGCGCGGGCTTGGATCACCTCGAGAGAAGGGGCGGCCAGGGCAGGTACCGGCTTGAGTTCCACTACCTTCATGGTTATCCCTCCCAACAGCAAGGGGATCCCGGCAAACAGGCCGATGAGATTGAGGGTGGGATCGTTGTAGTGGGCAAAGCCCCAAGCCGTGGCGGCAACGCCGGCCAGCAACACGAGAGTGCTCAGGGGGAAGGGCAGTTTTTCAAACATACAGGAGAGGAAGAAAGGCCACCTGAAAACCCAGGCTAGCAGGAAAAGCGCCAGCGGTGGACTTAGCCTCCATTGGGATGGATAATCACAAAATGCCCACCTGGTGTGTTGAGGAGTGGTCTGTGGTTCTGTCCAATCTGTCCAAAACCTCTCGTTGCTTGCGCTCGCTGGATCGCAAAGCCCAAGAGCGAGCACCTCTGTTTGAGGCCATCCGCCACTATTGCAGCTTGGATAAGGCTCCTTTTCACACGCCAGGCCACAAACAGGGACGTGGGATCCCTGCCGATCTGCAAGCCTTTCTGGGAGAGAACGTCTTCCGGGCGGATCTGACCGAGTTGCCAGAGGTGGACAACCTCCACGATCCCGATGGGGTGATCCGGGAGGCCCAGGAGCTGGCGGCAGCAGCTTATGGAGCGGATCGCAGTTGGTTTTTGGTCAACGGTTCCACCTGCGGCGTGGAAACGCTGGTGATGGCGGTGTGCGATCCGGGAGACAAGATCCTCTTGCCGCGCAACTGCCACAAGTCCGCCATTGCCGGGGTGATCCTCTCTGGGGCGGTGCCGGCCTATATCGAGCCGGATTTTGACCCGGAGCTGGGCATTGCCCACGGGATTACCCCAGCCGGTTTGGAGGGGGCCTTGGCGGAGCATCCCGATGCCAAAGGCGTTTTGGTAGTCAGCCCCACCTACTACGGGGTCTGCTGCGATGTGCAGGCTTTGGCCTCCATCGCCCATGCCCACGGCCTGCCGCTGCTGGTGGACGAGGCCCACGGGCCCCACTTTGGGTTTCATCCGCAATTGCCCATCTCGGCCCTAGAAGCCGGTGCGGATCTGGTGGTGCAGTCCACCCACAAGGTGATCTCCGGCATGACCCAGGCCTCGATGCTGCACCTCAAGGGATCCCGTATCGACCCCAACCGGGTGCGCAACATTCTGCAACTGCTGCAATCGACCAGTCCCAGCTATGTGCTGATGATGTCGCTGGATGTGGCACGGCGGCAGATGGCCTTAGAAGGGGAAGCCCTGCTGGGCCAAGCCTTGGCTTTGGCAGATCAAGCCCGCGCCCGTCTCAACCGCATCCCCGGCTTGCGCTGTTTTGGCCCAGAGCGTATCGGCTCCACCCCTGGTTTTTTCGATTTCGACCGCACCCGTCTCACGGTAACGGTGACAGAGCTGGGGTTGTTCGGCTTCGACGCTCACGACTGGGTTAACGATCACTTCCACGTGCAGCCGGAGATGTCCACCCTGCACAATGTGGTCTTCATTGTCAGCATCGGCAATACCCAGCGAGACATTGACCGCCTGGTGGAAAGTTTCGCCGCCCTGTCGCAACATTTTCAGGGATCCCGCCCATCCAGAGCGGCAATGGAAAAAATGCAGCGGCTGGCACAACTGCCCCGTCCTTGCTTGCCACCACAACGGCTATCACCCCGGGAGGCTTTTTTTGCTCCCATTCAGCGGGTGCCTTTCCAAGAAGCAGTGGGCCATATCTGCGCCGAGATCATCTCCCCCTATCCACCTGGGATCCCGATTTTGGTGCCGGGAGAAGAGGTGACTCAAGAGGCGGTGGACTATCTGCTGTTGGTGCATGAGGCAGGCGGCTTTATCAACGGCCCAGAGGATGTGCGCCTGCAGACCCTGAAAGTGGTCAAGGCAAGGACCTAATGCTCTCCTAGCGGGCTTATGGACGGGTTTTTGCCGTTTGCGCTGGGGGGAGCAGCGGTAGGGAGTTTGCCGGGGTGCCGGGGCGGCGGGCTACCTTCACCCGATCCACCCGTGGCCCCTCCATGCGCACCACCTGAAACTCCATGTCTTGGTAGGTGAACTTTTCCCCAGCACGCGGGATCTTCTGCATGTGGTAGATCAAAAAGCCCCCCAGCGTTTGGTAATCCTCGTGCAGAGGCAGGTTGAGGCCACAGCGCTCGTTGATCTCTTCAATATCTAGCTGAGCCTGGATGAGCAAGGTATTTTCGTCAAGTTCTTGGATGTCCGGCTCCTTGGTGTTGGGATCCGGGCCATCGGAGAGCTTGCCGACAATCTCCTCCACCAAGTCTTGAACGGTAATCAGGCCCGCCGTGCCGCCAAACTCATCCACCACCACCACCATCGGCCAGTGGTGCTGCCTCATTTCGGGCAACAGTTCGGCAATCGGCTTGTTCTCCGGCTCAAAGTGGGCCTCGCGGATGAAGTTGGTGATGGGGCTGTGCAAATCTATGGATCCCTTGGCCAGCTCCCCAATGACTTCCTTGACGTGGATCAGCCCGCGGATGTCATCCAAAGACTCGCCGTAGACCGGGTAACGGGAGTGTCCTGATTCGGCCACCTCGGCCAGCACCTCTTGCACCGTTGCAGTTTCTGGCACCGCGTCGATGCTGGTACGCGGGATCATCACCTCGCTAGCTACCGTCTCGCCAAACTCGAAGATGTTGCTCAACAGCTCTCGCTCTTCCGCCTCAATGTTGCCCGACTCCACCGACGAGGCGATCAGCAGTTGCAGCTCCTCCACCGTCATGGTGCTGTAAAAGGAGCTGGCCTCCGGAATCTGGACTCCCAAAAGCCGCAGCACACACCGAGAGGAAAAGCGGGGCAGCTCTACAAAAGGTCTTAGGATACGGCTGACCAAACGATTGAGCCAGGCCAGTTGCAGCGCAATCGGCTCGGAATAGAGGATGGCCAGAGTCTTGGGGATCAGCTCCCCTACCACGATCTGAAAATAGGTGAGCAGCGAAAACACCAACACCACTGCCACCCCTCGAACAAGGGCCGGATCCAGGTTCTGAAGCCAAGCCAACTGCCTCAAGGCCAGAAACAGCGTCGGCGCCACTTGCGTAGCCCCGATCCAGCCCAACAACACACTGGCCAGGGTAATGCCCAACTGGGTGGTGGAGAGGGCATATTCCAGTTGCTCTTGGGCTTTTTGCACAAGAGCTGCCTGCCGGTTCCCTTCGCTGGCCAACTGCACCATCCGGGAGCGCCGCGCCGATACCAAGGAAAACTCGACTGCGACAAAGAAAGCGTTGATGACCAGAAGACCGATGACCCAAAGGAGACTAAGCGACGCATCTCCCCACGAAAGCTCGGTGTTGGGGAAAGCAGCCGTCGAGGCTAAAGGGGGGTCGTCCATCAGGGGGAGCAGCAAGACGGATAGACAGCATTCTAGCTCAGCCTGACCCCACCACCTGTCCCTAGCCAGCTGTCGAACCGGCTTCAGCCATCAGGCAGCTACCGTGTAGACGCTTTCCCCATGCCCAAAAGGAAAGGGATCCCTGACCTTTGCACAACCCAGCTTTCGCAGTTCTCAAGGTCGCTACTTTTTCATCAAGCAGTAGCAGCTACAGCCTTTTCCGGCAACGCTCACCCCCGCCTAGGCAAGGGCACCTCCTGAGTGCTAGTCGTCGATATCGACAATATTGCCGGTAGTGGCGTCGATCTTAACTTCAATATCGTTGGTAAATTTCACTTCCCAAACTAGGCGCCCATCTTCGCGCTCCAACTCAACTTCTTTAATCACGGCATTGGGCACGGCAGATCGAGCGATCCGAATGGCTTCCTCAATGGGGATACCCAGAGCAAAAGATTGGGCAAAAGCAGCCCTCCGGCTCCCACCCGTCGACAGCATCGGGCTAGCGGGGGACAAAATGCCAAGCAAAAGTAAGGCAGCAATTGAAAGTTTTGCAGGCTTTATTTACAGCTGCTTGAGCAACCACCTCCTTACCCTACCACCCTGAGACTCAAGAAGCCTTGCCACAAGGAGCATTGCTGCCTTCACAAGGAGTTCATCCCCCTTGCGTCATAGGGTGTAGTTGCTCGGCCCCTCTTCAGCTACGAACTGTTTGCTTCTCCAATCCAACCCTCTCGGAAACTGACTGGCTAAACAACGCTGCTGCGGGGGAGGAATACCTCTACGCCTATCCCGCGTGCTGCTACTACAGGCAGGGAAGTCATGCTGACGTTGGAGCTCCCGGCGCTGCACGAATCGGTGATAATATTCCTACCTCTCATTCCTACCCCGGTGGGTGCCGACCATGCCAGATTTTCTGCCCTACGCCTACTTTCAGGGCCAGATTGTCCCCTTTGCTGAGGCGAAGATCTCCATTGCCACCCATGCTCTGCACTACGGGACAGCGGCGTTCGGCGGCCTACGCGGGATCCCTGATCCGCAAAACCCGGATCAAGTTCTGGTGTTCCGTCTGGATCGCCATTGCCGACGACTGAGTCAAAGCGCCCGCCTGCTCTGTTTTGATCTCCCTGCTGAACGGATTGAGCAGGTGATCGTCGAGCTGATCCGAAAAAACCGTCCCTCCACGTCTTTCTACATCCGCCCCTTGGTGTACACCTCCGACCTAGGCATCTCGCCGCGGCTGCACAACATTGAGAAAGACTTTTTCGTGTACGGCTTGGAACTGGGGGACTACCTCTCGCCAGAGGGAGTCAGTTGCCGCATCAGCTCTTGGGCCCGGCAAGAGGATCGCAGCCTACCATTGCGGGGCAAGATCACCGGCGCCTACATCACTTCCTCTTTGGCCAAAACCGAGGCGGCGCAGGCTGGCTATGACGAGGCCATTTTGATGAACTCCCAGGGCAAAGTGAGCGAAGCCTCGGGCATGAACATCTTCATCGTGCGCAATGGCGTGCTGATTACCCCCAGCTTCGACCAAGATATCTTGGAAGGGATCACCCGCGACAGCGTC
The DNA here is from genome assembly GCF_054060415.1 of Thermostichus sp. OS-CIW-32. Lineage (NCBI taxonomy): Bacteria > Bacillati > Cyanobacteriota > Cyanophyceae > Thermostichales > Thermostichaceae > Thermostichus > Thermostichus sp. OS-CIW-32. Next base: position 93,487 of record NZ_JBSSDD010000008.1, read on the forward strand.
CTCACTCTGGCCCGCGACCTGGGGATCCCTACCCAAGAACGGCCCGTTGACAAATCGGAGCTATTGATTGCTGACGAGGCCTTTTTAACCGGCACTGCTGCCAAGATCACCCCCATTCGCCAGATCGAGCAGTACGTCCTGCCCCCCTCCCGCCCCATCACCGAGCAGTTGCGGCAGAAGCTGACGGCAATTACCGAAAATCGGGATCCCGTCTATGCCCATTGGGTGAAGGTGATCCCTCTGAAAGAAAGCTAGTCCCTAGTCGAGGGGAGAAGCGTCATTATTAAACTGAGCACTCTAGATGGGTAGAGGGGGATCCCTTGCACGAAATTTCCATTACCTGGGCCGACTACCACCGCAAAATCGAGGAGTTGGCCGTCAAAGTCTACGAAAGCGGGTGGGAATTTAACCAAATCGTCTGTATTGCCAAGGGGGGGCTGCGCATCGGCGATACCTTGGCCCGTCTTTTCGACCTGCCCCTGGCTATTCTCTCAGCCTCTTCCTACTCTGGGCCCGGTAACCGCCAGCGGGGGCAACTGACCTTCTCGCGGGATCTAGCCATGACCACCGCCAACCTGGGCAGCCACGTGCTGTTGGTGGACGATCTGGCAGACTCTGGCATGACCCTAAAGCGCTCTGTCCACTGGCTCAAGCACCACTACGGCTTCTACATCGAGGAGATCCGCACCGGCGTACTGTGGTACAAGGCCGCCTCCGTCTATCAACCCGACTACTATGTGGACTATTTGCCGGATAACCCTTGGATCCACCAGCCCTTTGAGCCCTACGAGCAGATGACGCCCCAGCAGCTGATGCAGTTGCTACGCTCTTCCGGTTAGTTGAATTTGCTCAAATTGGCTTGCTCGCCGCGCCTACAGGGTCAGCGTCAGTCGGAGTTCTCGGCATGAGCTGTCTACTTACGATTGCCCATCCCTACTGCAAGCCTTGTTTACCAGAAAGGTGAAATAACCTATAGGACGGGAGCCACTCCGCACAGCTAAGTTTCTTGTGCATGGTATGCGAAAGAGCGAAACTCAGGCTCAGATCTAAACCGACATCATATCTGCAACTTTTCCTAGATCTGAGGGATGGATTGCAATAGTGTTTGAGGCAGCAATGGGGTATTGCTGAGGCTTTACTCTGGTTAGCTTATTCAGAAAACGGTTGTATGTATAAAACTCGTACCCCAAAAGTTCCAGTACTTTAGCTGTAGCAGTTCCAATGGGGCTACGCTTGTTCTCAAAAATGATGACAGGGTGGCTGGCGCTAAGCAACTCTTTACCGCCTGAAATCACTCGATCTTCTGCACTTTCTGCATCGATCTTGATGAGATCAATCTGGGGTTCACCTTTCGAGCGCCAGACGGAGTCCAAGGTAACAAGGTTCACAATTTTTCCATCATCGTTTGGTTCCCGTTCTGACATCTGCTTCGGATCATCGACAGAATTGAAGACACTAGCTCTTTCTTCCCTTAGCTGAATAGTGCCTTCATGATCCCCAGCGGCAGCTTCGATAAGGAAGACAACATCTTCTAAGGAGCTAGCACTTATTGTTTTTTGCATACACCGAACACAGGAAGCTGTAGGTTCAATTGCAATCACGCTTCCTGTAGGACCTACCCGATGTGCAGCAAGGAAAGTGTATACCCCAACATTTGCCCCTACGTCGATTACATTCATCCCTTGTCTTAAAAAGTGCTTGCAGAAGCTAATCTCATCCTCAAACCATTCTCCTTGAGTAAGTAGGACGCGGGTGACGATACTCGAGAACGAAGGCTCGAGGGAGAATCTGCAATTTTCGTAGTCAAAGTAAAGATCGGGCTGCGCAGGGGAAGAAGCTGTTTTCACTTGAGGTACAACCTCCCACATTGCAATTTGCTTGACCAGACTTGCTTGTTGATGGGTTGGGTCAAGGCCAAGTATGTGGTTGACTGGTATTAGCCCTTCTATCTTTTTCTGCGAGAGAAGCTCAATCGCTACCGCCAGAGCTGCTTGTCTATCATCTGGGTTTATCGAATAAGCTAGGTTCCAAAATCGCATGGCTTCTGGGCTGTACACGACCCCAACGTGAGCAGCCATCCACTTGGCTAGATAGTATAGGTAACTGTATTTTGTATAAGCACCCGGATCCGCAGAACCTTCGCTTTCAACCCAGATAGGAACATCTGTCAACTGAGAAGGTTGCATACTTTGTGCTTCCGTGCATAGAAATTCTAGGAGAGCGTAGGCATCTTCAAAAGCGCGAGAGCGATCGCCCAATACCAATAGGGCATGGATTCGGTTTAGCCAACACGGAACATGATAGGGATCCCTTGCCAAGCCCCTTCGCCACAAAGACAGCGCTTCTTCCCAAGCGGATTGGTGCGTTGAAACCGAAGCATCAGCACTTAGGGATCGAATGAGCTGGATCCCAGCTTGATTCCATTCATCTGGAGTTGAGTACAAGTCGTTGGAGTGAAACGTATAAGTTTCGTGGGATTTACCTTCGAGAATGTGGAAGAAAGCAGCTTCCATGCTACGAGCGTGTTCTCTTGGATCCCAAATCACCGACCAACGGCGAGAATCCTTAATTTGCCTTTTGATCCGATTAATCCACTCTGGATCATTACCCAGTTGGATCCCGCGCTGGATAAACTCTTCTACCGACCAAGTAATGCAGTCTTCAAGACCAATATTTTTGAGCAGACTGTAGCTCATTCGGCCGTAGTAATGGCGACCTACTAAGGTAAGAACTGGCACACCCATGTAGAGAGCTTCCATAGTGTGGGTTGCACCTGTGTAGGGAAAGGTATCGAGAACAAGATCCACCAAAGCTAGTTGGCCCCGGTGCTCTTCCACGCTGCTTGCTTGAGCTAGAAAACGGACGCGATCCAAAACATCCAATTCCTTAGCTCTTTCCTGGTAACGCCTGATAACTGTGGCAATTTCCCCTGAGCCTTTGACAATTAGGATACCGTTAGGTACGGCTTTTAGAATCTGCAGGTGAGCATCAATGCATTCAGGGGTGCGCTTGTAGGCACTGGCCGCAGTTAGAAGAACAATACCTTGCGGATCGATTCTCAGCTTAGCTCTGAAATCTATCTTATCAGCGGGCAGGACGTCCAGATAGTCCACAGCACAGTAGCTAGGCAAGCGGATAATTTTTTCATGGTAATCGGCCTGTGCATCTTCAGGAAGGATATAGGGATCGGCGAAAAAGTAATCAAATTCTGGCAAACCGACAGCATCTCCGCCAAGCCAACCAATTTGGATGGGGGCAGCTCGCAAAGCTGCTACAATATTCGCATCGTGGCAGGTAATAGAGTCCATAAATATCATAATATCGATGCGATCCTCACGCGCTTGAGCAGCTACTTGAGGCGGCTTGGTTTCTCCTGGAAAAAAGCGAAAATGGAGATTTTCGTGAGAGCGAAACTTTTGATACATATTGTCACGGCCGGCTATCTCTTCGCTTTTCCACCCTTGGTAGTAGTAATAGGCAACATCCACCAAACTGCGAGATAGATTTCTTAGGGTAGCCTCGCTGAGAAAGCCAACCGAGTGCCGATGAAAGCAGCTACCCAAAAAGCCCACTCGCAACTTGCGCTCAGCTCTACCGGATCTGCAGTAATCTTGCTGATTCTTCTGCCAATATTCCGACCAAAGAAAGCCTCGCTGAGAAGCCATTAAGCTTAGGCAGTCGTTAAAGATTCTACCACCAATTTGTTGGTAATGACGAATCAGAGAGCGATCGTCAGTTAGATAACTCCAACAAAAGCAAACTCGAAATATAATGGATTTGGAAATTGTTAAGCTCTCAAGTAGATTTTCGTCATCAATTTTTAAGGACTCTAAGTTAGTTTCCCTTGACAAAATCAAGTCTATAATTTTTTGAATAACAAGGTTTATCCGTTCTGGCTGGGCAGCATGGATCAACTTTTCCAGCGATTCTGATAGAAGGGATAGACGAAGAGTAAAGTTCTCTTGCACCTGTGAGCTCTCGGCCGCCGTGATGAGAGCTTCTCCTAAAATGGAATAGCCATCACTGGTAGAGTTCTGGAAGAAGGCGCGGGCTGCCCTCTGAAAAAAGTCACCGATTAAGTCCTCTATCGTCCACAAACCTTCATAGCGCTTCGCCTGCTCGGGATCCACCGCATTGGCTAGCTGGGCCAGCAAAGCAGCAAATCCAGATCTTTGTTCCTCCGGAAGAAAGACTTGTAAAGTTGTGGCCACCTCAAAAAACAAGCTCAGGTAGCCATCGTCCCATAGCCGCGCGAGCAATTCAGTAAGGAGTGGCTCCTGAGTAATATCGAGGCTCTTCTCGCCGCCTAGGCTCTCCAGTAGGGCTTGCCCATAAAAGCCTACTGCCAGCTCGTCCTCAGCTTGCAGGGCCCGCATCAGCAAAACTTGGGTGTTGTCCCGCCGGCTTGGATCCAGCTCAAAGGCCATCTCCCGCAGCTTCAGACAAATCTGGAGAGGCTGCAGTGGACCCTGCGTGGGGCTGTTTTCCAGACGACCTGCGAGGGATAGTAACAAATCCAAGACTTTCTCCTGGGACAGGATCCCTGCCCTCACCAGAGGCGTGTAAAGCTGGTAAGCAAGGTTCAGTCGGTTGGTAGCCAAGGCCTGCTCCAGCGCCGATAGGGTAATTGCCTCTGGCTCAGAGGGGAAGGCTGGCTCATTGGCCAATGAAGATGGGGAGAGATCAAAGAAACCCCACAGGAACTCCCGCCAATCCTTTGCGTCTTGCTCTCGGTAAAAAGCAACCAACCACTCCGCAAAGGTATCGGGAGACTGCTGAAACAGTTGCTTGGCTTCTAGGATCCGGGCTTGCAGCGCAGGGTTCATAGGTTGAAGGAAGAGTGCTAGTCTTAATCTGCCATGCTGAGGCCGGCTCAGCTAAACCACTGACCTGTGTCAGGCTCATCTGGCAAAAATCCGCAATTGCGCCAGGGAGCAGGCTGTTATGAATCGCCCTTGAGCGGGGTAAGTTAGCACTAGCAGGTGAGCTGCACAGTTAACTCTCTAGTTTGCTAAAGGATCTGGTACTCATGAGCGCAAAGTCTCGTCAGTCTCTGTTGCGGGCCAAACTGGCTCAGCAAATTCTCTCCAAAGCCAAGGGCTTCACCCTGATTGAGCTGTTGGTGGTGATTGTAATTGTGGGTGTGCTGTCTGCAGTGGCAATCCCGCAGTTCCTGAACCAAGTGCGCCGCTCCCGCACTGCTGAAGCTCAAGCAGCTCTCACGGCAGTGGGTCGTGGTTCTGAAGTCTATCGCCTAGATGTTGGCGTGTACCCGGACGAATACACCAGAATTGAGTTCGGATGTCCTACCACTGATGGGGCTGATTCCTGCGGCGCTAGGGGCGATAAGTTTATGAATGATCCCTGGAGCGCCCCCAATTACCAAACACCAGTGGCCGACGTTACTTCTTCTACTGCGCCTCAGGGGATGCGCTGGGACACCACTGCTGTCACGGGTGCAAGCCGCTACGTTAACGCTTCTGGTGAACCTATTCAGTGCACCATTGGGCTGGGATCAGAGGAGACAGTTGTGGCTACTGAGTCTACCTTTGTTGGTAAGAGCTGCAACGTCTTTGACTAGTTTCTATCTTTTCTATCTCTACTTTATGTACTCCGTGGCTCCCTGTGGGGAGCTTTTTTATTTCAGTTGCTCCAGTCTCCCTCAAGAGTAGGCAAGGGCTCTAGGCTAAACCAGTGAACTAGAGCGAGGACAGTAACTGTGATGGGTAGGAGATGCGAGTAAGAATACCCTTTTCGATGAGGTTCTGGTTGGTTTCAGGACTGCTGTAAAGTATGAACTCTTGATAAAGAGCTGCCATGCGAGTTCTATCTCCTGAGCAATAAGCATCCCGTGAGGTTAAGTGAAAAGGCACCCGAATAGGATTAGACTTGGAGCGCCACCAGTAGTCGGGAAAGTTTCCCAGTTGGGCGTATTTTTTATAGTAGTTTTGAAAGCCGCAGTTTAAGTAGTGCAAAATAGAGGGAGACGACGTTACTAGAGTATGATCCCCTGGAATATCAAAGCTATGTACGCTGTTAGGCAGAAGAGAGGGATAGATCCGAGCTGCTGACTTTCCATTCTGGTAAGCCAAAAAGTATTGACTCTTACTAGAGATCTTCTGAAACTGGGTATAGAATCCGGGATCCAAAATAGCAGGGTTTCTCTTAAATAAAGTGACCTCGCGGAAGTAGTCTTCGATCTCAAACGCTTCGGGAGCTGCTTCGTGGTTTAGGAACGTAACCTGGAATATATCGTCGCTTACTTGATCAAACCAATCCAAAGCCATCATCTGGCCAGGATAAAAAAGCTCATCTCCATCAATATGAAGAATCCAGTCCATGCCCTGATCCAGGGCAAGTTGTATAGCAGTTTCTACGTTAAGGATCTGGCGAGCCATAACCTCATAGCCAACGTGAGGTCCATATTTTGGGTAGAGAACATTCCCCAATGCTTGTTGGACTTGCAAAGCTTCATCGTTGGGAATAGCCGTTACATCGGAAAACTGAAGTGCCACCTGAATAGCGGGATCCTCTGGATCGTCAAAGAAGATATAAATATGGGCAATTCCAAGGGCAAGGTGATAGCGAATGAACGACTCCAAGCACACGCCTGGATCCCGAACAGTGGTAATTATGCAAACTCTGGCCATGGTGGAGCTGCAAGCCTTTAGGTGAATTGCTTGGCTCCTAGCCAAGTATTGATAGTGAAGCGGCTATCGGCAAAGGCTTGGCTAGGGCTAAATACCGGCAGGATTTCATGTAGGCAACTGCTGGAGAAGAAGACGATGCTGTTATTTGTAGGGGTTACCTCATCGTATGCCCCGTGCAGGATTGGTGGATGAGGTTTTTGCCTTTGGGTATCGTAGATGCGCAGCTCACCTCCTCGATAAGGCTTTGGCTCTTTGTGGAAGTAATATACGCAGCTCACCTGGCGGAAGGCAGTTTGTGGGTAGGAGTTATCGGTGTGGGCGGTAAAGAAGCAGCCATCATGGCTGGCAATCATCTCCATCTCAAAGATTTGAATGTCGAAGTTCTCGATGCCTAGCTCAGCGAAAATCTGGGGAGCAACAGCCGCAATTTTTTCCCGCAGCAGGGCTCCATACTCCTGAAAGTGGGCAAAGTCCAGCCGCAGGGAGCGACGAAATTTTAGTGACTCGGCCTCGGTGTTGTTTTTACTATAGCTTCTGGAAGGAACAAACTTGTCCTGGTGGGTAATTGCATGCTGGAGAATGGCTTGGTTGATCTCTTGAGGCAGGAAGTTGTCCAGCTTGATGTATTTACAGGGGTAAAACCGGGTGGGTTCTGAAGGATCCGGCTGAGCAAAGGTGAGGGATACCGGGTTAGCAGACAGTAGTGATCCAGGGCCGATTGTTTGGATATAAGCAAGATCCTGTTCGGTTAAGACCTTGTGCTGGGGATCCCAAGTGAGGAGATGGATCCCTTGGCCTAGATTGGGCAAAACCTTCTGCAGATGAAAACTGGGATCTATCCCCATCAAATCTAGGTTGGCTTGGGCTATGGCTCCGTAGCGGCAATGGTTGACCAAGTATAGGGCTGAGTCGGCCAAGTAATCCCGCAGTAGCAACGATCGAAGTAGATGGGTGCGATAATCGGTGAGCTCAGTCTGGAAGCAAACGCCAATCTGGGTCTCTGGGAACCAGTGCCATAGATCTGCTAGAAGGGCAGGAACAGAACCTTCCAAAAGTAGAACCCGTTCTTCTAATCCCAATTGAGAAATTTGAGTTTGGATATCTTCCGTGCTAATTGGCTTTTCGGATGAGTTCTGCAGAGGATCCCGCAGAATCACCGCCAGCTTTTCAGTATAGCGAAGCATTGCCTGCAGAATAGCTGCGGACTCTTCCCAGCCAATCTGGCAGAAGATCTGTTGGGCAGGGAGACGAGCTAAGGCCCAGTCCAATAGCTGGGTGAGACTCTGGGTTTGCTCCAGTTCTAAGGCAAGATCCTGTGCGAGGTCTTGGCGCTGCATGGAGAGGGATCCCTGACGTCTGCTCTAGCTTAATGTACCCGGATCCACCCCCAGTTCTCACAACTTTTAGGCCAGGCGCTCAGCCCTTTGCTGCTCCAGTTCAGCCTTGGCAGGCATCAGTTCCCCAGCGGCAGTGGCCCACAGAATCCAGGTGGCCTCCTACCCTCCCACTTCGCTGGGTACAGCCTCAAAACCTCGCTCGGCATGGGTGGTGGAGATGAGCAAGTCCATCTGGCACGTGTGCCGCCAGCTTTCCATGGGTATGCCATTGTCGTAGGAGAGCTCGTCTTGGGTAGGGGCCATCCAGGCAGATAAACTGGATTCGGCTCTTGCAGACAGGGATCCATGGGGTTGCTTATAACCTATGCTCGGCTTATCGTTTTCCAGGGCAACAGAGATCCCTTGTTGTTGTGTCCAATCCTAGTAGCCTGTAGGAGCTAGAAGAACCTGTCGCTCAACTTGGGGAGTCGAGAAATGCAAGACATCAAGGCCAATGCTCCGCGAATTCTCCTCAATTAGCCAACTCCGCCAGACTATATCCCGCCCCCGCAGCTTTCAGATCGGCAGGTCAGTCTTTGCCCCAAGAGGAGAGCCAAGGGCTTTGGACTAAACTTTGTCAATCTCTCTAAGGAATTGGTGGAGTGCCCAGAGGGAGACTATGACCTCTATGACTTTGTGCAGCAGTCTGAGCAAATTACAAATAAGGAGTTTGACCTAGTTATTGTTTGGACTTCCAGCTTTGACCAGAGTAATCCCCTAAATACAAGGAAGTTTAAATGACCCACACTCTTGCTAGCTGGAGACACCCACCACTGGGAGTTTCCCATCAACCATCTCTTGGCCTACTGGGCTACTGAAGGCTTTGATTACGTCGCTACTGCCTATAACTTCCAGCATTTGCACTGGTTTGCCGCAGCAGGCGCTGAGAATCTTGCCTGGTTGCCTCTTATCTCCATGCGCACTGTTACCCACGATTGGGTGGAAGATAGAGAAAATCAAGTGGTCTTTATCGGCCAACAGGGATCCCGCCATCCCAGGCGTTGCCGGCTGGTTCAAGCCATAAAGAATGCAGATTTGCCCATCCTCATCAAAACAGCCAACCGCCAAGAGGCAGCCAAATGGTTTGCCCATTCTCTGATTTCCTTTAACTGCAGCCAAAATGGGGATCTGAACTTAAGGAACTTGGAAGTGATTTCCGCGGGGGGCTTTCTGCTTACTGACCAGCTCTCCTTCGCCTCAGGATTGGACGAACTTTTGGCGCCCGGCACCTACTGCGACACCTACAACTCCGAAGCCCAACTCCTGGAGAAAATCCGCTACTACCTAGACCATCCCCAGGAGGCCATTCAAATTGCCCGCCGCGCTTATCACACTTTCGACCAACATTGGCATCCCCGCCACCGCATTCAGAACCTGCTGGACTGGGTGTTTGGGGGAGAGCTGCCGGAGCCCTTTCGTTACTCGCCCCGCTCTGATGTGCGCTACTTTGTCAGCACGGCCAGCTCTGCCTGGATAGACACACGACTAGGAATCTACGAGCCCATTCAAGAGCTGCATCGCGTGCAGGAGCGACTGAGGGTATTTGTTGGCCGAGGCTGTCCTGGGGTGATAGCCGCGGACTTGCTGGACTTGCCGCGGCTGGAGCTGTACGTGGAAGAGGGGTTTGGGGATCCCTGTGGTCTGCTGCAGCAGAAGGGAGTGCCCGAGCGAGTTCATGAGGTGAGGGGGGAGCCGAGCAGTTGGCCCAGCTTTGATGCGGTGGTGTGCACGGTGGGAGACTTGCAGCGGCTGGGGCGGCCTTTGAGGGCCAGCTTTGCTTTCATTCCGGGAGAAGATACCCAGCTCCTCTTTGCCAATGCGGGGAACATAACAGAAACTTTTCTCATTGACTTAATCCAAAAGGGCAGCTCTGCTCCGTCAGCTTGGTTGCGGGGGTACGAAGGCCTTGAGTATGAAGGGACAGTAGCCAGCCTGAGCCGCATCTATCAGCCTGCGGCTTCCATTCTTCCTGATGTCAAGGTTGTCGTGGATGTGAGGGCCGGGGTAGGTGTGGCCAGCGCTTGTTTCAGAACTCTTCACCCTGAGGCGGCCATTCATTGTTTCGAGACGAACCCTTTGGCCTTGCACCTACTGCAGCAGAATGCTTTGACTTTGGAGAACTGCTTTGTGCATCCGGTGGGACTGGCGGGGCAGGATAGCTGCAGAACCCGTCGCCTCTGGCCGGAAGATCCTCAGGCCGAGTGGGGAGTGGAGCAGCTGCTCCCTTTCCGGGAAGCCAGGGCAGCCCTCAAGGAGTTGGGTTTGGAGCCCATCGATGTGCTCAGGGTGGCTACAGGTGGAGATGAGGTGGAGGTGTTGACCAGCTTGCAAGAGCAGCTCAAAGACATCAAGGTGATTTACGTGGAGTTTACTTCTGAGCAAGACCGCAAGCAGATTGACCAGATGTTGGATCCCTCTCATCTCCTCTGGCAGGGGGAGATTTCTCAAGGTAACTACGGCTGTCTCTGTTACCTGAGCAGAGCTTACGTTTAGGTAAAGTAGCTGAACAAAGTAAAAAAATGAGCCACGGAGCGGAACAAATACGACTCTCTCTCAGATCTAAGCTTCCTCTTTAGGTCCACCTGCATGTTATCTTGCCTGTAAAGTCATCTTATCCCCAACTGAACTGACTATAACTGGAAAAAACTATACTGGGCAGACAAGTCAGGAGAATTTCTAGCCATCTTGTAGTAGATGTCAGACTGGATACTTACAAACAAACTTCTGGCCGGGATCCGAGCTCAGCAAGCAGGAGATTTGCGACAAGCAGAAGCCATTTACTCCGAGATCTTGGCGGAGTTTCCTGAGCAAGCCGACGCTTTGCACCTGCTGGGAACGGTGGCCCAGACCAAGGGGGATTTGGAATGGGCAGCTGCGCTAATTGCCGAGGCTATTGAGTTAAATCCTTGCGTAGCTCTTTATCATCACAACTTAGGCGTGGTCTACGAGTCTTCGGGCCAATGGGAGAAAGCCTTATCCTGCTACCAGCAGAGCTTAAACCTCAATCCCGATGCCACTCTTTCCGCCTTTCAAGCTGGCAAGATCCTCGTTAACTTACGTCGCTGCGAAGAGGCGATCCCCCTGCTCAATTCCCTGTTGGTAAACTCGGATCGAGCAGCAGGGATCCCTTTGGAAGAGGTGCATCTGAATCTGGCTATCGCCTACCGAGATCAAGGAGAACACGCTGTTGCCTTGGATCACCTGGAGAAAGCATTGGCTTTGGATCCCCAGTTAGAACAGGCTCGTTGGTTTTATCATCTCTACTTGCCGGCAGTCTATCAGAGTGAGGAAGAGCTCAACTCCTTTCGTGCTCGCTTTATCGAGCACCTGGATCGTCTTATTGAGGAAACTCCCCTAGAAACAGAGGAGCAACGTCGCACAGCGCTGTGGGCATCAGGACTGGGAACCAATCACTACCTACAGTACCAAGGCTACAACGACCTGGATTTACAGAAAAAATATGCCCAGTTTGTTCAACGTATAGTCAACGCTTGCTATTCCCAGTGGAGATATCTTCCTCACCAATCCCAGCCAGAGGATCCCATCCGAGTTGGGTTTGCCTCAGCTTCCATGCGAGCTTGCTCTTACAGCCGCTTATCTCTGGGTTGGGTTAAGTACCTAAATGCCAATTGGATTGATGGACAGGCTAACTCGGAGCGGAAGTTTCAAGTTTTCGCTTATCACTTGGATCCCAGAACCGATTTCATGACAGACCGGTATCGTCAATATGCCGATGTGTTTCGACACATTCCCACCGGACTTGAGGATGCAGCCCGACAAATCCTGCAGGATCAGCTAGATATTTTGGTGTATTTGGAGATTGGTCTTTCACCTCTTATTCTGCAACTGGCTTCCCTGCGACTGGCACCGATACAGTGCTCCACTTGGGCTCATCCTGTAACTTCTGGGCTTTCTACGATTGACTATTTCCTCTCCAGCGATTTAATGGAGCCGGAGAATGCTCAGGAACACTACAGTGAAACCTTGATCCGGCTACCTCATTTGGGCACTTGCTTCGAAAAGCCGGTTTTGCCTCAGCAAAAGCGCTATCGAGAGGATTTCGGCCTGCGCAGAAACGCAGTGGTTTACCTAGCTTGTCAATACTTGGGTAAATATCTGCCCCAATACGACTATCTTTTTGCCGCTATTGCTCAGCGAGTGCCCAACGCTCAATTTGTTTTTTTGGCTCTACCCAATGCTGCTATTGCCCGACAATTTCGGGAACGGCTCACCCAGGCTTTTTCTTTGTATGGCCTCAATGTAGAAGACCACTGCCTGATCCTGCCCGGATTGGATTATCAAGACTACTTGGATCTCAACCGCTGTGCCGATCTTATGTTAGACTCCTATGGCTGGTCAGGTGGGATCACCACCTTAGAGGCCGTTGCGGTCGGATTGCCTGTGATCACTTGCCCTGGAAAGCTGATGCGGGGGCGGCATACCTATGCCATTCTCAAAAGAATGGAGCTGGACAGTTTAATTGCCTCGGATCTGAAAAGCTACGAGGATTTGGCCGTAAAACTGGGATCCGATCCTGAGTTTCGCTACCACATGGCTGAGGAGGTTCGGCAGCGATGCCACCTACTCTTCGAAGATCGAGAATGTGTGGCAGCCCTAGCTCATTTCTTTCTCACCCTCACCAAGAAGCCCGACGCTGGTCGTGATTAGCCCACCGCGAAAAAGGGTTTTGCTCTGGATCCCTTCCTGAGGACAAAATTGGCTCAACGGCCCCACTACGCCCTTGAAGCTCCCTTCTCGAGGTCAACAGCGGAACAGCTCCCCCAGGCCGGTGCAAGCCTAAACGTGGGAAAATCCTGTCAGTGATCTGCATTTTGCTGAGAATTGCTCAGAGCATCGTAATCTAGAGGAACATTGACATCCGGTGTCCGGAGGAGTGCTTATGCCAGGGCTAGCATCGAATGCTTCTAGAGCTCCGCAGGGATCCCTGCAGAGGCTGTTCTTGGGCCTTTTGGCCTCGGCTGCGGTTTTGGCAGGCTGTGGAGGAAGTGGAGGGAGTACAATACCGCCTCTGGTGAACGTCTGCGAACAAGCCTTCAGCCCAGACTTTTTCGCTTCGATTGGCCTCCGCCGACAGGGGGATAGGCGCAGTGGAACCTTGGGGCCGAATAGCCTTTTGGAGTTTTATTTTGATGAGGAGGGCAATTTTCGAAATGCCCGGGAAGTTCCACCTCCCCCTGGCACGTTTACCTTTTATGTCGATGGATTCCTTTACTTTCCTTCTGCAGCCAATGTTACAGGAGTTACTATCCGCCTAACTAGTCCAGTCTTCGACCCTGTGCTGGTCATCTTTGGTCTTGATGTCAACAGGGAGACTGATCCGGAATTCTTCTTCATCAACGATGACGCAAAGCCTGGTGATTTCACCACCTCTGAGCTGACCATCCCAGTACGGCAAGACCGCTGCTACTTGCTCCTGGTGGAAAGCTACTGGGCGCAAAATGCCTCTCCAACGGCTGGGCCGGGTAGCCCTGGGCGAGGCCCTTACACCATCGAAGTTGTGAGCGAAAGCTTTGCTGCTCCTCCTCCACTGCCTCAACGGCAACAGAAACCGGAGGATAGAGAAAACGGCGGTGGCGGAGACCGAGGGGGGGGTGTCGGCCTCTAGCTCTGGCGGGTGAGCTTGATGGCAAAGTCAGCGCTGCCACAGGTGGCTCTGCCGCGAATCACGCGCCCGTCAGGGCTGACCGTGCCACTCCAAGCAACGGTTGGGGTACCGCTACCCCCTATTCTGCCGCTAACAGAAAGTTGGTTGCCGATGAGCTGGCCACTGCGCTCAGAAAAGCTGGGGGAGGAAACGCTGATCTGGTTGCCCTCCTGACGAATGGAGACGGTTTCCTGGACGCCAGCCGCAACATTGACCTTGCACAGGGATCCCTGCCAGATAAAAGATCCTCCCTCGTAAAGCCACTCGCCGCTGAGGGCCAGCTCTGCCGCAGGCGTTGGCGTTGCCGGGGCAGGTGTGGCGGTGGGAGTAGGAGGTGGAGGCGGGGTGGGGGTAGGAGTACGAGGGACAAGCGGGGTGAATCGAGGGATAGGGGTAAGCGTCGGTGTCGGAGTGGGTGTTGGCGCTGGAGTCGGGGTGGGCGTCGGTCTCGGAGTGGGTGTTGGCGCTGGAGTCGGGGTGGGTGTCGGTCTCGGAGTGGGTGTTGGTGCTGGAGTCGGGGTAAGCGTCGGTGTCGGAGTGGGTGTTGGCGCTGGAGTCGGGGTGGGCGTCGGCGTTGGAGTTACCTCAGGGGTAGGCGTGGGGGTTGCTTCGGGCGTAGGGGTAGGCGTAGAACCGGGAGTTGGGATCCCTAGGATTGGTTTTACGGGTATAGGCTCTATGCGTATGGGCTCTACCTTGGGTTCGGGAGTTGGGGTGCGATCCGGCTGTTCCTGGGTATCGCGAACCGCTGGACGTGGCCACAGCAAAAAGGCGGCCAGCAAAGCCATAACGCCTAGGGATCCCCCGGCCAAAACCCACTTCAGGTTGCTGTCGGAAGGTTGCAGAACCGTTTGGGGGGCAGCTTGCCGCAGAGGGCGAGTGCGGGGAGTATCGGTTCGTGCCGGCGTGGCAGGGCGAGCGACGGGGGGATCCTGAACGGTCGGGAGAGCGTTGCTGGCTGGGATCACTGTGGAGGGCGTTTTGGGAGTTTCATCCTCACTTTGAGGGGAGGGATCCGGTGTTTCCGGCGGAGCTTCTGCTGAGGAGGGTTCCCGCTCGGTGATGTAATAGGGGATCCCTGCACCTGGGGAGGGGGGAGAGACCGGCTCATCTTCGATGAGATCCAGATCCTCATCGCGGATATCTTCAAAGGCTCCAGAAGCTGATCCTGTATTGCGGGTGGTTTGGATTGGTGGCTTGGGGTCAGAAGAGGGTGGAGCATCCTGTTGAGGCTTGGCACTGCCGGTGGGCAGGATCACAGTGCTGGCTTGGCCACTAGAGAGTTGGGTGGTTGCCGTCAGGTCATAGGCTTGCAGCAGTCGTTCCCCCAGCTCCCGCATCGTTTGCGGTCGTTCGTCTGGGTTTTTTTTCAGGCAATCCATCACCACGGCTGCTAAAGGGGGGGGGATCGGCTGGGGGGCTGCCTTCGGGTTGATCTCGATTGGGCTTTCGTAGCAATGGGCGTGGATCCAGCTGTGCAGGGAGTCGGTTTCCAGCTGAAAGGGCATGGATCCCGTCAGCATCTCGTAGAGCACTACCCCAAAGGAGTAGATATCCGAGCGGGCATCCAAGGCTTTGCCCCGTATCTGTTCGGGAGAGGCGTAGCGAGCTGTGCCGATAAATCCTCCCCCTTTTTGGGTGCCCAGGCTGAGGGTGTGATCCGCCAGGGTTTTGGCCACGCCAAAGTCGAGGATTTTCAGTTGGGGGATAAGCTTGCCATTTTGAAAAACTTGCTCGATGAAGAGGTTGCTGGGTTTGATGTCGCGATGGATAACGCCTCGAATCTCGCGACCCTCTACCTTGGCCTGAAACGTGTGGGCAAAGTGCAGCCCCTCACAGGCCTGCAAGGCTAGTCGAACGGCTTGTCGAACCGGCAAAGCCCCTTTTTCTCGGATCAGCTTGCCCAGATCCTGCCCCTTGAGGTACTCCATCACCAAGTAGGCCTGCTCCCCCTCTTGGCCGTGATCCAAAACCTTGACGATGCGAGGATGCTGCCCCAGAAGGGTGCTAACGCGGATCTCTTCGGCAAAGCGACGGCGCAAGTCTGTCTGGAAGTCGCCCCGGCTCAGCAGCATGGGGGCATAGAGGATCTTGACGGCTACCTCTTGGCCGTTGTTGCGTAAGTCTAAGGCGCGGAAGACGGATCCCATACCACCGCTACCAATTTCTTGAATCAGCTGGTAGCGGTTGCCCAAAATGCGGTTGGTGAGATCTGCGGTCATGGGTTTGCAGCTTGGAGAAGAGGAATTGCAGGGGGAATGTCCATACCATAAACCGAATTGCTGAGGTCTGCACCAGCCTACGCCGGTGGCTGAACTCAGGGATCCGGATTGGGGCCATCTGTTGGAAATGGCGGGGTTTTCGGTTGATTCTTCAAGGTGACTTCTCAGATTTACTTAACTGTTACTTAAAAGTTGTAGAAGAAAGCTCTGGCGGGGGCAGTGACGCTCAAGGGAGAGCTGCGGTGATCGGTTTCACCGTCCAAGAGAACATTTTCTGGTTAACTTTGGGGGGGAGAGTCTGGATTATCCTGAGCAATCCCCAGCCTGAAGAAGGGGACAATCGACAGGGATCCCTTGATGAGGTTGACCATGGACTTGGGCTTGGTGGTGATTGCCTACAAAGAGGGGGATCGGGAGAGCAAAGCCGCCTGCCAGAGGTGTGCGGAGCAGTTGCGCCGGCGCGGTGTTACGGTGTTAACGGCTCCCACCGGCTTGCACCACAACCCCTACCCAGTCTTTTTGGAGGCCACCTCGGATCCCATCGATCTGGCAGTGGTGCTGGGCGGAGATGGCTCGGTGTTGGCGGCGGCACGATACCTAGCCTCCTATGGGATCCCGATTTTGCCAATCAAAGTGGGGGGTAGGCTGGGGTTTTTGGCCCAGTCGGAGCGGGTGCTGCAACAGGATCCCTGGGATCGCATTCAGGCAGGGGATTTTTTCTTGCAAGCCCGCATGATGTTGCAAGCCCAGATTTGGGAACAGCCGCAGTTGGGGCAAGGGGATCCCTTGGCCGCCCGTGGAGAGGGAAAGTCGCAAGGCTGTTCGGCCAGCGAAGTCTACTATGCCCTCAATGAGATCTGCCTGAAGCCGATCAACCGAGAACGGCTGCCTGCCGCGATCATGGAGATCGAGGTCAACGGAGAGATTTTGGATCAGTACCACGGGGATGGCGTGCTGGTGGCCACACCGACGGGATCCACCTCTTACACTCTGGCAGCCAATGGCCCCATCCTCGAGCCCACCCTCGACGCCATCATCATCACCCCTATTTGTCCCCTGAGTTTGTCTAGCCGTCCTATTGTCATCAGCGGCACAGCCAGGGTGGACATTTGGCCTCTTGCCGATCCCGAAGGGTTGACCCGCCTGTGGACAGATGGCGTGTTGGCTCAGTCGGTGAATCCCGGCCAGTGGGTTCACATTCAGCAAGCGCCTACACCGGCCAAGCTGATGATCCTGGAAAAAGATCTCTCCTACTTTCGCACTCTGCGGGAAAAATTGCAGTGGGCGG
Organism: Thermostichus sp. OS-CIW-32; assembly: GCF_054060415.1. Classification (NCBI taxonomy): domain Bacteria; kingdom Bacillati; phylum Cyanobacteriota; class Cyanophyceae; order Thermostichales; family Thermostichaceae; genus Thermostichus; species Thermostichus sp. OS-CIW-32. The sequence goes on from NZ_JBSSDD010000008.1 coordinate 110,688, forward strand.
GCAGCCGCATCTACATCCCCACCACCAACCACCGCCCCGAAGGGGGATAAGGAGAGCTAGAGTGGCGAAGTTCACCACCCATCCGCACATCTCCCATGAGCCTGAAACTTTACCTCCTCAGACACGGCGAAACCCCCTACAGCCGTTCCGGCGGCTTTTGCGGCGCTCTGGATCCCGACCTCACCCCCGAAGGCAAACAAATGGCAGAAGCCTTTGCCGCAGCCTATGCTGGGATCCCTTGGCAAGCTCTCTACGTCAGCCCAATGCGGCGCGCCTTGGCTACCCTAAGCCCCCTGGCCGAGAAAGTTGGCTTGCAGATGCAGATTCGAGAGGGCCTAAGAGAAATTCACTACGGCGAGTGGGAGGGCAAAACCCACGCTGAGGCGCAAGAAGCCTACCCAGAAGCCTATTGGCGCTGGATGACCGAGCCGGCCTGGAACGCGCCCCCAGGGGGGGAAACCGCTGTGCAAATTGCCAATCGGGCTATGCCGGTTGTGGCTGAGATCCAGGAAAAATGGACCCATGGCAACGTCTTGATCGTCTCCCACAAAGCCACCATTCGGGTCATTCTCTGCAGCCTGCTGGGCATTGACCTGGGTCGCTACCGGGATCGCATTGAGGTTTTGGCCGCCTCGGTCAGCGTGGTCAAGTTCGACCGCTATGGCCCCCTTCTGGAAATCTTAGGGGAACGCAGTTATCTGCCTTCCGATCTGCGGGAAAGGGCAGGTACCTAATTGTTAGAGGGAGCAAGGTTTAGGATTCTTGAGGTCTTTTGGGTCTCTTTTTGAGGGAGCAATCATGGGCAAAAAACTGGGATTAGCACTGGGCAGCGGCGGAGCCAGGGGATGGGCTCATATTGGTGTGATTCGAGCTCTAGAGCGGGCTGGGATCTCCGTTGACTACATTGCTGGGACGAGCATTGGCGCTTTTGTGGGAGCCATTTATGCAGCGGGAGAACTGGATGAGCTGGAAGACTTTGTGCGAGATCTCAACTGGAAGATGATCCTGTCTTTGTTTGATGTGGTCTTTCCCACCTGTGGCCTTTTGGATGGCAACAAAATTTATGAGCTGCTGACAGAACATTTGCAAGAGCTGTGTATTGAAGAGGCCGGGATCCCCTTTTGTTGTGTGGCTACCGACTTGATCACAGGCCAGGAGGTGCTGTTGCGTTCGGGCAAAATGGCAGATGCCGTGCGGGCCAGCATCTCTATCCCAGGAATTTTCACTCCCTTTCACCACGAAGGGCGCTATCTCGGAGATGGGGGCATTGTCAACCCGGTGCCAGTGCGGGTGGTGCGAGAGATGGGGGCCGATGTTGTTGTTGCGGTCAATCTCAACCATGTGGATCCCGCGGATGTGGAGTCGCAACTGGAAGAAACAGAGGTGGAAGAAACCCTTCAACGGCGACAGCGCTTGAATGCTGAAGGAGAAGTGATCGAAGAAGAAACCAACTTCATCACCCGCATTCGCAAACGCTATCAATCCCTACAACAAGGGATCCAAGAAAAAATTAGCCAATGGTTTCCAGATGAGCCCTCTGGTCCCAATATTTTCGACGTTATTGGCAAGACGTTGAACGTGATGGAGCAAATCGTTACCCGCAGTGTTTTAGCCGAACATCCGCCGGATTTGCTCTTACAACCCAAGCTGAGCCAGTATGGGATCTTCGATTTTCATCAAGCAGATCCGATTATTCAGGAGGGCTATCGACAAATGCGGCGGGCCATTCCAGAATTGCGACAAAAGTTGGAGCAGTGAACCACCACTTCTTCAGCAGTTTAACCTAAAGCTTTGCAAGGATCTGCGCCCAAGCTTTCCAAACAATCTCAGATGGATCCTGCTATCAAAATGGGCCTGAAGCTCACTCAATTGGGATAAATTGCAACAGCGATCCCGTGTGGATGAGATGGGCCGGGGCAGATTTTCCATCCTGGCCAGGATGGGCCAGCAGCACACAGCGATCTTGAGGGGTGAGGTCAAACTCGACAGAGGGATCAGGTTCTCTTTCCAGTGGAGGGCTGAGCTGGGGATCCCCGACAAAAGTAAGTCGTGCCAACACGGTCAGCAGGTGATCTTGATGGGCCAGGTCTGACCCAAAAGGAGTCCGCTCTTGTAACGTAACAAGTGCTACCGGGTAACCTTCTCGCATCAAGTAGAAGAGGATCCCGGCACAGCGCTCTACAGCTCGCTCCAACTTGTCTCGATGGATCTCGGGCCTCTCTTTCTGGGGCTGCCAGCGGTTTTCAAAACAGAGGGTGATGGCCTGGGCTCGTGGACGCTCCAACTCCCGCACGATCAGTTGATCCCGTTTGGCCGAGATCTTCCAGTGGACAGAACGCACATCGTCGTGGGGTCGGTAGGGCCGTAAGCTCAGGTAGTCTCCCTCTCGACCAGGCTGGGGGCGCAATTGGTTGCCGCTGCTGAGCTGATCCCACAGCGCCAATCCTTGAACCGGGGCGAGCCGCGGAAACACGATCACCGTTTGGGGATCCCTAATTGCCACCGCCTTGCGGAAGAGTTCAAATGGGAAGCTGGTGGCAACTTCAAAACCCTGCAACTGCCAGGCTCCCCGCCTTGAAAAAGTATGCTGGTAAAAAGTGTCCACCTTGGCATCGGGATCCACCCGCAAAACATAGCTGGAAGGCCAATCTTCCCGCCTCAGCCCCTCAATGCGTTCGCTCACCTGCAACGAGAAGCTGGGCAGGCGCCGTTTGCGATTGACCAGCGTGAGACCCACCAAGACAGGCTGGCCGGCGAAAATGCGGCTAGGCAACTGCCGGCTGACCTCCAGATCTTTGAGGGTGAGATCAGAGAGGGTACCACTGATGAGAATAAGGCTGAGCAGCATCCCCAGCAACAAGTACAGGGGATTGTTGCCGGTGTTGAAAGCAGCAATACTGACCAACAGGGCGATCCCGACAAACCGCCCCCCAATACGGGTAAGGCGGAAGCGGCGCAGAAAACGAACCTGGCGCCCTGATTTCTGCTCTGAGGAGAAGATCCCCAGGCTTCCCGTCCGTTGAAGCAGTAATGGAACTAGTTTTCGGCTTAGTTTCCACAACACCGCAGTCCCCTCATCACTCCTTCATCCCCGGCCCCTCTCCAAAGGAGAAAGAGGTCTGGAATCTACAAGCTGCTTCAGTGTAATTTGAAATCACCATAACCAGTGCTACGGGCAGGTTTTTTCTGAGAGGATTTCAGCAATGGCCGCAGCCACCCGTTTTTGTTGACAGGTGGTCAACTCAGGAAAACACGGCAAAGACAACACCTGAGCCGCACATAGCTCGGCATTGGGCAGATCCCCCCGCCTGTAGCCCAGCCGCCGGTACACCGGCTGCAGCGGCAACGGCAGAGGATAGTAAACCCGACTGCCAATGCCCCGCTCCTTCAGACCCTGCTGCAAATAGTCCCGCCGCCGCCCATCCGTCGCCTCAGAACCCACCACCCGCACCGTGTACTGGTGCCACACCGAGTTCCCCCCCACCCCCACCTGGGGCAACATCAAGCCCGGGATCCCTTGCAGCAAGCGGTGGTAACACTCCGCAATCCCCTGCCGCCGCCAGTTCCACTCCCGCAGATAAGGCAACTTCACCGAGAGAATCACCGCCTGCAGCGCATCCAAACGACTGTTGAGACCCAGATACTCGTGGTGGTACGGACGGGTCTGCCCATGCTCCCTGAGAGCCCGCACCCGCTTGGCCAGTTGCCCATCCCGCGTCACCACCGCCCCCCCATCCCCAGCCGCCCCCAGATTCTTGCTGGGAAAAAAGCTGAAGCAGCCCACCTCCCCCCAAGTGCCCACCGGCCTGCCCCCCCAGCAGGCCCCCACCGCCTGGGCACAATCTTCCACCACCGCCAAGCCGTGCCGCCGGGCAATAGCCAGAATCTGGGTCATGTTGGCCGCCTGCCCAAACAAATGCACCACCACCACCGCCTTGGTGCGGCAGGAGATGCTCCTTTCCAGCAGCTGCGGATCCAGGTTAAAGGTGCACGGATCCACATCCACAAACACCGGACGCGCCCCCACCCGGCTGATGGCGGCAGCCGAGGCAAAAAAACTGAAGGCGCTGGTGAGCACCTCATCCCCCGCCTGGATGCCCAAAGCCTGCAAAGCCAACACCAGGGCATCGGTACCGGAATTGCAGCCGACGGCCTCCAGGGGGCCACCCCCCAAAAACTGGGCAAACTGCTCCTCAAAGCGCTGCACCGCCGCCCCGCCGATGTACTGGCCAGAGGCCAGCAGAGCCTCCACCTGCGGCTGCAACACCGCGGCCAAAGCGCGGTACTGCCCCGTCAAATCCAACAGCGGAATCGGCTCCTCCGTCATGGTGCTGCCTTTGGAGAAGGTGGCGGCCACAGCCCATCATCGCGGATGAGAGCCTGGGTAGACAACGCTCTGGCCCAGAAGGGTTCTGGGGTCTGTCTTCCGCGGGTCGAGCTGGCCCTGAATCTATCCACCCAATCTGAGATAGAGTAAGCGGGGATCCCCTAGGCTGGATACAGCTTTCTACAGGATGCTTTATGCAGGCGGTTTCTCCAGCAGCTAAAGCCCCTTTGGCACCTCGGATTCTGGCTTTGGTGCCGGGCGGGATTGGTGACCAGATTTTGTTTTTCCCCGCCCTGGCCAGTTTGCGGCAGCGCTTCCCGGAGGCGGAGCTGGAGGTGCTGGTGGAGCCGCGGGCAGCAGGGGCTTATGAGGTTTGCCCTTCGGTGAAC
>NZ_JBSSDD010000009.1:0-105770 GCF_054060415.1 Thermostichus sp. OS-CIW-32
CTCGTTTTGACAAATTGGCCAGGAACTTCTTGAGTTTTCTCTATCTCGTCAGTGCTCTCTTTTGGCTCAAATGAAAGATCAACACAACCTAGTGAGGAGGTGGTCTTGCTGTGGAGTCTTGCCGGTATGGCCCTCAGAGCCTCTAGAGCTACCCTGCGGTTGAGGGTGGGGGGAACCCAAACTCTGCCATTTCGTCTGGGCAACAGAGGTTCTGTCTGGGAGGGGATCCCTCCGCTGTTGCTGTTGTTACAACCTATGGATGCCTATGGATGCTGCCCTCAGCGACATCAGTGGCCAGCGCTGGTCCGTCTTGGTGAAGAACGTGCCTGTGCGGCCCGAAAAGCTCGCTGATGCGGATCTGGTGCTGCTCTGTCAGCAGGGATCCCAGCCCCATCGGGAGGCTTTTGCCGAGCTGATGCGTCGCCATCAGGCCCATGTGGACAAGGTGCTCTATCATCTTGCCCCGGACTGGCAGGACCGGCATGACTTGGCCCAGGAAGTTTGGATCCGGGCCTACCGCCACCTGAAACGCCTACAGGAGCCGGCAAAATTTCGCAGCTGGCTGGGGCGGATCGCCACCAACCTGTTTTACGACGAGCTGCGCAAGCGCAAACGACAGCAGCAGCCCCTTTCTCTGGATGCGCCGATTCAGATGCGGGATAGCGAGATGGAATGGGAGCTGCCCAGCGAGAGCCCCAGTCCCCATGAGCACCTCGCCACCTGCGAGTTCTACGAGCGATTGCACCAAGCCGTCCGCGACCTGCCGCAGGCCTTTCGCCAGACAATCCTGCTGCGGGAAATTCAGGGAATGGCTTATGAGGAAATTGCCGAGATCACAGGGGTGTCTTTGGGCACTGTTAAGTCTCGCATTGCCCGCGCCCGCGCCCGCCTACAATCCACCCTAAAACCCTACCTTAATGGTGAATGACCATGGTTCGCGGCAACCCCAACCCCGACCCCAGGGATCCCCAGCAAGAGCTGCCGGTGGTGGATGAGCGCTTTGAACAGTTGAGCGCCTACTTGGATGGGGAATTGTCGTCTCAAGAGGCGCGGCAGGTGGAAGATTGGCTGGCCAGCGATCCTCAGGCGCGGCAACTGTACAGCCAACTGGCAGCTCTGCAGGCCGGTTTGGCCAATCTCAAGGCCCCCACCTTGGATCCCATCCAGACGGAGCTGTTGATCAGCCGTGTGTTCGCTGAGCTGGATCGGCGGCCAATGCTCGACCTGGGCTGGCGGCAACGTAAGGGCACCCCTTGGGGACGGGTGGCAGCGGCTGTAGTGGCCTTGGCAGGGGCGGGCTGGGTGGGATGGCGTTGGTCTCATCCCCAGCCTTTGGTATCGCTGGAAGATCCGCCGGTGCGCGTGGCCATCGTGCCTGCCTCTGCTCGTGTTGCCCAACGCTATCTTTTCGAGCCGGGGCAAAAGCAAGATGCCTACTCGATTTTGTTTGAGACAATCCCCAACCGTGGATCTCGCCCCGCCAACGGGACCGGAGCCGTTCGCATCAACGGGACGGAGTCCTTGGTGGGCTGGGAATGACCTGAGCAGGCTTGAGAAAGACTGAGGAGCGCAGGGTGGAAAAAGCAGTTCGCTGGGCTTGTGGGCTAGGAGTCTGCCTTTGGCTATGCAGTCTGGGATCCCTGTCGGCCCAGGCAGATCCCAGCAGTAGCCATCTGGCAGCGCCGTCCGCGCCGGCGGGACGGAGTCCGAAGCAGTTGCACTCCTCTCCCAGTGGACAGGAGCCTGCCCCCCAGCCCACAAACCTGCCTTCGCCCGGATCCCGTCTCACCCGTCCGGTGGCTCGCCCTCAACCCCCCGCCCCCGATCAAACAGATCCATTGCTTTTTCCGGATTTCCCCCTCCTCAAGGAGTTGGATCCGTCCCCGCCAAGCTTGGCCGACCTGGGCATCCATTGGGATCGCTTGGCCCTGCTGCCGGATCCCGAGCTGGCAGAGGAAATGGATGTGGAGTTCAGCCGCCGTCTAGCCCGCCTAAACCGGCAAATTGCCAACCAACAAGAGCGCCTCTACCGCCTTTTGCAAACCTGGGACTCCGACGAGGCCGATATCCGCCAAATTCAGGCCCAACTGAGCCAGTTGCGGACAGAACGGGATCGCCTAGCTCTGGAACACCTGTTGATGCTGCGGCAGCTGCAAGAGAACTTCGCCCTACCTCTACCCGACCGCTCGGCTGCCAGCTCTCCCTGAGGATCCCTTGGGTTCAGGCTATGATTGAGCAAGGGCAGACGCAACCCCCAACGGAGCTGAGCGATGGCCAAAGTGCCCAGCAACCCAGAAATTGAGCAATTGGCCGCTGCCATTGGCAAGGAAGTTTACATCGATGTGGCCCGCTGGCATCTTTACCTGCGCGATGCCCACCTGCATACCCTTTTGGCGGAGCGACTGGCACCCCAGGTGATGGCAGGCAAGGTGGATGAGGACGCCGTCACGGAGATCTTGCAAGGGATCCCGGTGAAAGTGGGGGGTGGGCGCAAAGAATTGCCCCTGGCCGATCTCCTGCCGATGCAAAGCCTGCTTAACCTGCTGGATGTGCTGGAGGAGTTCAGCCGCAAATGGGCCCAATAGAGACCAATAGAGAAAGGTAGAGCGGTGCATCATCAGTCTAGACCTATGCGGCCTGGCCCCTGGCTCAAGCTCGGCAGCCTTATTCCGCTGCTCTGGCTGTTGTCGGCCTGTCAGGGAACCGAGTGGGGAGAACGGCTGGAGCGCGCTGTACGCCCAGTAGGTCTGCCCACAGCCCAACCTGAGCTGCCGGCATCTCCCTCGCCTCAACCTTTGCCGGGATCCATCCCGCCCTCTATCTCCGCTCCCCCTGCTCCCACCCCTTCCTCACCCCTGCCCAGCCCGGACAGCAGCCGCTTTGCAGACCTGGAGCCGGGATCTCTGGTGGCCCGTTCGGTGGGATACCTGGATCGGTTGGGAGTTTTTGCCGATATCCCCGGCAGCGAATTTCAGCCGCAGCGCAGCGTTCGTCGCGGAGAATTTGCCCGTTGGCTGGTGCTGGCCAACAACGCCATCCACGCCGACGAGCCCAGCCGGCAGATCCGCCTGGGATCCCCCTCGGAACGCCCCCTCTTTTTGGATGTGCCGGAAGAGGATCCCAACTTTCGCTACATTCAAGCCCTGGGAGCTGCCGGCATAATTGCCGGAGATGCCAATCGAGAGTTTCGCCCCAACAGCCTGCTGTCGCGGGCGGAGTTGATCCGCATGAAGGTGCCTCTGGACTTACCTCCCGGCCAGATCAAGGGATCCCGAGCGGAGCTGGAGGAGCGCTGGGGGTTCACCGATGCGGCGCAAATTCCTCCTGAAGCCATTCCTGCTCTGGTAGCCGATCGCAGCCTAGAGAATGCCTCCACCGTGCTGCGCACCTTTGGCCCCATCCGCACCTTCAACCCCTTCGAGCCGGTTAGCCGCGGGGAAGCCGCCATCGCCCTGTCGGCTTTTGGGGAACGAACGGCCCAAGACGCCCTACCCCAGCCGCCAGCCCTGCCAGACCCAACCCCTGAGCCTCAGCCTTCTCCCCCTGCCGCAGAACCGGAGCAGACGGCTTCTCCCGAGCCGGATCCCAACCCTGCCTCTCCCTCGAATGCCGTTGATGAGCCCTCTGCGCCGGCCCGCCCCCGTTCCTCGGAAGTTGCCCCAGGGGAGGGCAGGATCGTTACCCCACGCCAAACCCAACCCTGAGGTGAGAGGGATCCCATCGGCGTATACTGTCCAGGTTTTATCAGCAGATGGAACACCTCAGAGCTCCAGCAGGGATCCCTGCTACGGCTCTTACAAGGAGCAAAAGGAGCCATAACAATAAAAACTATCCCTAACTCCCTTCGGGAGAGGGGCTGTACAGCGCAGAGGACTTCCGCCCCCATTCCCCAGGCGGCTCTAGCTCTTGCCAGTCCCCTGAGCGCCCCTCTGCTGGGGAAAACCCTTGCCGCCCATAGCCTATAGAATGGGGGAAGCCAGCCTTGGAAAACCTGCAGGGATCCCAACTGTGTCCGCCATTGTTCCTGAAATCCGTTCTGCCGATCTGCTGCGCTACACCGTGATTGGGTCGCGGCGGCCCAGCGTGTACTTTTGGGCGGTGGCGCTGACGGGGGGAGGGCTGGGCTTTACCTTGGCCGGCCTTTCCAGCTATCTCCACCGCAATTTGCTCCCCTTTTCCGATCCCGCCAGCCTGGTGTTTATTCCCCAGGGCATTGCCATGCTCTTTTACGGGGTGCTGGGATCCCTGGCGGGGCTATACCAGTGGCTGAGTTTGTATTGGAACTTGGGAGGCGGCTACAACGAGTTCGACCGGCGCACGCAAAAGATAACGCTGGTGCGCCAGGGCTTTCCGGGCAAAAACCGTGAAGTCCGCCTGGAGTATGACTTTGCCGATGTGCAAAGCTTACGGGTGGAGCTGAGAGAGGGGCTTAACCCCCGCCGAGCCATCTACTTGCGGGTGAAAGGACGTGGCGACATCCCCCTCACCGGCGTAGGCCAGCCACCTCCCCTGACGGAGATCGAAAACCAGGCAGCCGAGATCGCCCGCTTTCTCAACGTCAGCCTAGAGGGCATTTGATTCCCTGCGGTGCCATTGCTTTGACCCCGCCCTGCTGGTCGCTTGAGCGAGACGGAATCCCATCCTTGGGCAACAGTGAAACCATTGAGGGGGATCCAGAACTGTGGAGTCGAATAGAGAGTTGTCGAGATTGTTTTCAATGTAGCGGGATCTCTTCGAGGAATGATCTACCCTTGATGCCAGCGCAGTTGTTGCCTGGGAGAAGCCTGTGATGGCCAACCTGAACCCCTTCATTCCCCTACAGGCCAAGAAGCTGGGGTCTATTCTGTTTCGCCTCTGGCTAACTCTTCTGCTCTCATTGGGCTTGGCCTTGCTCACGCTGCTGCTGACCTCCCATTCCGCCCATGCTGCTCGCGGGCCCCTGTATCGCTTGGGCCGCCCAGAGGGGGCGGTCTCGATTGTGGCCTGGGCAGGCTATATCGAACGGGGAGAAACGGATCCCGCCTATGACTGGGTGACCGAGTTTGAGAAAGAAACCGGCTGCCAAGTCAGCGTTAAGGTGGCGGCAACCTCCGATGAGATGGTAGCCCTGATGAATGAGGGCGGCTTTGATCTGGTGACGGCCTCCGGCGATGCCACCCTGCGACTGATCAAGGGGGAACGGGTGCAGCAGATTAACCCCCGCCTGATCCCCAGTTGGGAGACCATCGACCCGCGCCTGCAGGATGCTCCCTGGCATACTGTGGATGGCAAGCATTACGGCGTGCCCTACCAATGGGGATCCAATGTGTTGATGTACAACACAAAGGTTTTCCCGGAACCCCCCACCAGTTGGGATGTGGTGTTTGAAGAGAAAACCTTGGCAGATGGCAAATCCAACAAAGGCCGCATCCAAGCCTACGATGGCCCCATCTACATTGCCGATGCCGCCCTCTACCTGAAAGCCCACCGCCCAGAATTGGGCATCACGGATCCCTATGAGCTAACCCGTGAACAGTTTGATGCCGCCCTAGATCTGTTGCGACAGCAGCGGCAACTGATTGGACGCTACTGGCACGATGCGGCGGTGCAGGTGGATGACTTTGTCAACGAAGGAGTGGTGGCCTCCGGCTCTTGGCCCTTCCAGGTGAACCTGTTGCAGTACGAGGAACAGCCCATCGCCAGCGTGGTACCGGAAGAGGGAGCCACCGGCTGGTCTGATACCACCATGCTCAGCGCTACCGCCAAACACCCCAACTGTGCCTACCTGTGGATGGAACATTCCTTGAACCCGAAGGTGCAAGGGGATCTGGCGGCTTGGTTTGGGTCGGTGCCGGTGGTGCCAGCCGCTTGTCAGGCCAGTGAGCTGCTGGGGCCGGAAGGTTGCCAAACCAATGGCATCGACAATTTTGAGCGCATTTCCTTCTGGAAGACGCCGGTGGCCGATTGTGGGGATGGCCGGATGGATTGTGTGCCCTACTACGAATGGGTGACCAACTACATCGCTGTGATTGGCGGGCGCTAATGGAGCAACCTTAACGAGATCCTAGACTCTTCTTAAAAATTTATTAACTGTAATATGACATAAATACAAATGAATGAACCATCTCAATGAATTTGAGATGGTTTTTGCTTTTCAGGCAAGACTTCTAGGGCCTAGAGGAGGAATTTTTACCTCTTCTGGGTTCGTCAGATGCTCTTGTTGATTGCCATAGTTGGGAGCTTTTATTCATGATGACACTATCTTCTTTTGGAACTCGGATCCCGTTGGGAAAGCTGGTGATGGGAGCTGGATTGGCGGGAGCTGTCACCTTGGGGTTGGGCAGCAGCCTTTCTCAGGCTCGTCTAGACTGTCCCCGCCCTCCTCAAATGGATGCCCGCTACTGTGATCGGGTGGGGGATCTGGTTGCCGATTTGCCGGAGGATCCCTCGGAGTGGGTAGATCCGGAAGTGCTGTTGGTGTCTTATACCTCCTCAGAAGAGCCAGCTGTCTATGCCAATACCTGGGCTGAATTCACCGCTCACTTAGAGGAAGTCACCGGTAGACGGGTGCAATTTGTCCCTGCCGATTCTCAGGCTGCTCAGTACGAGGCAATGCGCGCTGGACGTCTACACATTATGGGTACCTGCACAGGCTGTACTCCTGTAGCCGTGAATGTTGCCGGCTTTGTGCCCTTTGCCATTTTCCAACAAGAAGATGGATCCATCGGCTACGAGATGGAAGTGATCACTCATGTGAATAGCGATATTCAAGCCCTCGATGATATTGCCGGTCGTCGTGTAGCTTTTACCCATCCTTCCTCCAACTCCGGTTATATCAGTGCTCGCATTTTGATCAAACAAGAGACAGGCTTGGATGATGAGGCAGGAGACTACATCGCCGAGTTTTCTGGCAGCCACCAAAACTCCATTTTGGGTGTGTTCAACGAAGACTACGATGCCGCCCCCATTGCCAACGATGTGCTTAATCGCATGTGCCTCAACGAGCAAGTGGATTGTAGCCAGTTCCGCAGCCTCTACAAATCGGAGACCTTCCCCAGCGGCTCTTTCGGCCATGCCCACAATCTCCACCCTGAGCTGGCAGAAAGGATCCGAGAAGCCTTCTTTACTTTTGAGTTTGAGGGCACAGCCATGCGACAAGCTTTTGACCGGGTAGCTTTTGCACCGATTACTTATCAAGAAAACTGGGAGATCATCCGTCGCATTCAGGAAGAAGAGGGCGTGGAATATACGCTTTAGGCAGTCCTCAGGGATCCCCTGCCCAGAGAGGATCCCTGATTTACATAGTTCTGAATCTAGAGCTGAATCTAGAGAAATCGCACTGGCTGGTTCCGTCCATACCCCATCTCGACGAGTATGTGATAACCCACTCTTAACTTCCTATTAAACCTGTCTTAACTCTACAGGGGTCAAACAGCGCTACTATATTATTAAGTTTCGTTAGGCGACGTGAGTTTTGCAGATCTTCTTTGGGTTCTGTAGCTTATGAATTCACATCAAGTCTCTTGATTAGCTGGATCTTCTCGCCCACTTTTGTGTTTTTTAGCTGATAACGGTTTGCTTCATCTTGCATTCGGGGGTTTTTGCAATGTTGGCGTTTTGCTCTGTGGCTCGTCTGTTATCCAAAAGCCTTGCCCTGGCTGGTTTGGTTGCTGTGCTAGTGGGTTATCAATCTGCTCAAGCTCAATCTTGCCCTCGTCCGGCAGGCATGGATGAGCGCTATTGTGATGCCGATGGGGATCTGGTGGCGGATACTCCGACGGATCCCGCTCAAATTGTCAATCCTGACACTTTGCTCATCTCCTACACTTCTTCCGAGGATCCCGCCGTTTATTCAGAAACCTGGCAGGAATTTACCGACTACCTCAAGCAAGTGACCGGTAAAGATGTGCAATTTGTGCCAGTTGATTCCGAGGCCGCCCAAACCGAGGCAATGCGGGCCGGACGTTTACACATCATGGGCACCTGCACCGGCTGTACCCCCCGCGCTGTGAACCAAGCAGGCTTTGTGCCTTTCGCCGTTTTTGCCAAGGAAGATGGTAGCTTTGGCTACGAAATGGAAGTGATCACTCGCATCGATAGTGGCTTGGAAAAACTAGAAGACATCAAAGGCCGCCGCATTGCTTTCACCCAGCCCTCCTCCAATTCCGGCTACATCAGCGCCCGTATTTTGATCGAGGCGGAAACTGGCTTTAAGGACGGTGTGGACTACGAAGCCACTTTCTCTGGGGGGCACGAAAACTCCATTTTGGGTGTGTTCAACGGAGACTACGATGCGGCCCCCATTGCCAACGATGTGCTCAACCGCATGTGCATCGCCGGACAAGTGCAGTGCGATCAGTTTCGTACCCTCTACAAATCGGCTACTTTCCCCAGCGGCCCATTTGGCTATGCTCACAATTTGGATCCACAGCTGCAGGAGAAAATCCGCGAGGCCTTCTATACCTTTGACTTTGCAGGCACTAAGTTGGCAGAAGCCTTTGACCGAGCTTCCTTTGCTCCCATCACCTACAAGGAAGATTGGGAAGTGATCCGGCTGATTCAAGAAAATGCCCCTCCCCAATAGGTGGGCTGAACAGAATCGGGATCCCTTGTTCAGGGCAAGCCATAGGGGATCCCTTCTGATTTCAAAATTCTCTCAAGATTGCAAACATCTGGTTCTAGAAGGCCCGCAATTGCAAATGTCCACTTCAAGTAGGTTATCAAGATGCTACGTATCGACTCCCTCAGCAAACGTTACCCCACAGGCGATATGGCCCTGAAAGGGGTGACCTTAGAAGTTCCCGATGGGCAGGTGATGGCCTTGATTGGTCCTTCGGGTGCTGGGAAAAGTACGCTGCTCCGTTGCATCAACCGCTTGGTGGAGCCGACCAGTGGCAGCATTTGGCTCAATGGAATCGACCTCACTCGCTTGAACACCCGGGAGTTGCGGCAAGCACGACGCAAAATCGGCATGATCTTTCAGGAATATGCCCTCGTGGAGCGCCTGACCGTGATGGAAAATATTCTTGCGGGTCAGTTGGGCTACGTCAATTTTTGGCAAAGCTGGTTCCGCAAGTTTCCCCAAGCCACCATCGACGAAGCCTTCCGCTTACTGGATCGAGTGGGATTGTCGGACTTTCCCGATAAGCGGGCAGATGCTTTGTCTGGGGGGCAACGGCAACGGGTGGGAATCGCCCGGGCTCTCCTGCAAAACCCAGAGCTGCTATTGGTGGATGAACCGACCGCCAGTTTGGACCCGAAAACCTCCCGCCAAATTATGCGCCTGATCAACGAGCTGGCTTCAGAGCGGGGCCTATCGGTGATCATCAGCATTCACGATGTGCCTCTAGCGCAAATGTTTGCCCAGCGGATCGTCGGTTTGCGGTTTGGGGAAGTGGTGTATGATGGCCCCCCCAATCGCCTCACCCCCAGCGTCTTAAACGAAATCTACGGCGAAGAAGATTGGAATGCTTCGATTGGAATGCTTCTGGCCCAGCCCAAGACTCCGAAGAAAACGAAGCCGTCTCGGCTGGAGTAGCCACCCACTAAGGGATCCCTTGCAGAAGTCAGTAGAAGTCAATAGAAGTCAGTAGTGCGGAGCACACCCATGGCACAGGCAACGACACTGAGCGGGCGCCAATGGTCGCCACCACCTTTGATTAAAAATCCTTGGGTTCGCTGGGGACTGATTCTTGGGGCGGTCATTTACCTGATCTTTGCGCTTTCTACTCTCAATTTCGATCCAGCCCGGGTAGCCCGCGGTATGCAGCGTAGTGGCCGTCTCTTGTTGGCCTTTTTGCATCCCGATTTCACCACCCGCGGCAACTTGATTTTCACCGGGATGCTGGAAAGTGTGACCATGGCCGCCATTTCCACCGTGGCAGGATTTATTGTCGCGGTTCCGGTGGGGTTTGGGGCCGCACGCAACTTGGTGCCAATGCCGGTCTACCTGGTTTGTCGTGGCCTGATTGCCCTGTCGCGCACCTTCCAAGAGGTGATCATCGCCATTTTGTTTGTGGTCATGTTTGGCTTTGGGCCTTTTGCTGGAGTGCTCACCCTCATCTTTGGGAGTTTGGGTTTTTTCAGCAAGCTTTTGGCAGAAGACATCGAAGAAATTGATGCAGTACAGGTGGAGGCGATTCGCTCCACGGGGGCTTCTTGGCTCCAAATGGTCAGCTACGCGGTGGTGCCGCAGGTGTTGCCCCGCATGATCGGCTTGACTCTGTATCGTTTCGACATCAACATTCGGGAGGCGGCCATTCTGGGGATTGTCGGTGCCGGTGGGATTGGCTCTACCCTGAACACCTCCTTACGTCGCTACGACTATGACACGGCCTCTGCCATCATCCTTGTGATTATCGCTCTGGTGATGGTGGTGGAATTGAGTTCTGGTTGGATTCGCAAGAGGGTGCAATAATGCCTGTTCTGGAAAGCAGTGGGATCAAGACCTGGCAGTGGCGCAATCAAAAGCAAACTTTGCTTGAGTATGCCTTCTGGTTGGCTCTGCTGTTACTGATGTTTGCCTGCGCTAAGTTCATTGCAGACCGTACCACCTGGGGCTTTGTGCTGGATGCACCGCGCCAGGGAAGAGAAATGCTCTCGCGGGGGGTACCGCCCCGTTGGGACTACATGTCACAGCTTTGGCGCCCCCTTTGGGATACCCTCACCATTGCCACATTGGGTACGGCCCTTTCCTTTGTGATTTCGGTGCCGGTGGCCTTTTTGGCAGCCCGCAACACCACTCCCAATTTGCTGGTGCGCTACATCGCCCTGTTCATCATCGTCGGCACCCGTTCGGTTAACTCCCTGATTTGGGCTTTGATCCTGGTGGTTGTTCTTGGGCCAGGGGTCTTGTCCGGAACCTTAGCCATTGCCCTACGCTCTGTCGGATTTATGGGCAAGCTGATCTATGAAGGCATCGAAGAGATTAACGAAGAACCAGTAGAAGCGATCCGTTCCACGGGGGCTAGCGGTGCCCAGGTACTGAGCTATGCCATTTGGCCGCAGGTGATCACCAACATCCTCGGGGTAACAATTTACCGTTGGGATATCAATTTGCGAGAGTCTACGGTGGTTGGATTGGTCGGTGCCGGTGGAATTGGCCTACAGCTAGATGCTTCCATCAACACCCTGCGCTGGAATCAGGTGAGCATGATCCTGCTTGTGATCTTCGTTTCTGTGTTCATCAGCGAGTGGATCTCCGCCAAGGCCCGGCAAGCCCTGACTTAGCCCAGGGATCCGGATAGGCTACGGTGAAGGGCAGTTTGCAACAGCACAACTGTATGACTCATGACGGAAGAACTGTTTCGGGCGGAGGCCTATCTCACCACCTGCCAGGCTCGGGTAATTGCCCTTGTGGATAACGGGATCCAGTTGGATCGGACGGTATTCTATCCCACCGGCGGTGGACAACCCGGCGATACGGGATCCCTGATTACATCGGACGGTCGTGTCATCCCGATTGTCGATACCCAAAAGGGGGAAATGGGCATCCTCCACATCCCGGCAGAGGGATCCCCACCCCTCAGTCTGGGAGAGTCAGTCAGCGCCAGCATCGACTGGGAACGTCGCTATCGGCACATGCGCATGCATACGGCTCTACACCTGCTCTGTGCAGTGGTAGAAGGTGGCGTTACGGGGGGTCAGGTGGGTGAAAGCAAAAGCCGATTGGACTTTAACATCCCTGGAGAAAAACCCGACAAAGAAACCCTGACGGGTGCGTCTCAATGCTTTGGTACAAGGTAACCACGCCGTGAACCCCCGCTGGGTTAGCGATGAAGAACTAAAAGCCAATCCCAGCCTGGTGCGCACCATGTCGGTCAAGCCCCCCACCGGACAGGGGCAAGTGCGCTTGCTGGAAATTGAGAATGTGGACTTGCAACCCTGCGGCGGCACTCATGTACGGGCGACAGGAGAAATTGGCAAGTTGGTGGTGAGCAAGATCGAAAGCAAAGGCAAGCAAAACCGACGCATTGTGGTCAGCTTGGTGGATCCCTGAAAAACTACAGACTACCCTTGGCTGGGCTGAGTCAATGAACCCAAAGATCCATCGACTGCCACCTGAAGACTCGCCGACTCTGGAATGGGCGCTTGTGCTGTCGGGAACCCTAAGAACGGGCTTTGCTCCACCGCCTGGATGGACAAGGTAAACAAGGGGTTGGAGAGAATCCCGGCAAAGATGGTGGCCACCAGAGTCAACACCATACCGACCCGCAGAGCAGGCATACCTTCTGCCTGCCAGTTGGTCTCGGGGTAATTTTGCACCGAAACCGACATCTCTTGCGGCTCTTTCACCACAATCGTTTTCACCACCCGCACGTAGTAGTAAATGGAGATAACACTGGTGACCAACCCCACCAACACCAGGGTATAGGCCCCCGCCTGCCAACCGGCCCAGAACAGATACAGCTTGCCGAAGAAGCCCGCCAGAGGCGGCAACCCACCCAAGGAGAGCAAACAAATGCTCAAGCACAGGGTGAGGAAGGGATCCTTCTGGTAAAGGCCGCTGTACTCGTTGATTTCGTCGGTGCCGGTCTTCAGGCTGAACAGGGTGATGCACAAAAAGGCCCCCAAGTTCATGGCCAAATAGACCATCAAGTAGAAGATCAAGCTGGCATAGCCGGCCTCAGTGCCCGCCACCAAGCCGATCAAAACAAAGCCCGCCTGTCCAATGGAAGAATAGGCCAGCAGCCGTTTGAGGCGGGTTTGGGCAATGGCCACCACATTCCCCAGCACCATGGTCAAAATGGCCAGCACCGAGAGCACCGCCCGCCACTCTTCCGTCATGGCCGGAAACACGGTGGCCAGAAAGCGCACCGCCAAGGCAAAGCCTGCTGCTTTGGATCCCACTGACAAAAAGGCCACCACCGGCGTTGGGGATCCCTCGTAGACATCAGGAGTCCACTGGTGAAAGGGCACTGCCGCCAACTTAAACCCGATACCACCAATGCAGAGGACCAAAGCGATGATCCCTGCCAAGCCGGCATCCCCCATAGAGGAGGCAATGGCTTCCAGCTTCGTTTGCCCACCCGAAAGGCCGTAGAGCAGCGACATGCCGTAGAGAAAAATGGCTGTGCTGCTGGCCCCGATCAAGAGATATTTCAGGGCTGCCTCGGAAGAACGCGGATCCCGCTTGGTGTAGCCGGCCATCAGGTAGCTGGCGATGCCCAGCGTTTCTAAAGATACAAACACTAGGATCAAGTCCGTCGCCCCGGAGAGGAACATGCCCCCCAAGGTGGCCGTGAGCAGCAACACATAAAACTCGCCTGTGGGGGCTCCCGACTGGGCGATGTAGCGTTCTGCCATCATCACCGTCAGCACCGCCGTCCCCACCACCAGGCCACGGAAGAGAATGCTGATGGGATCCGCCGCAAAGCTGCCCAAGAAGCTCTCCAACTGGGGCTGCTGCCACTGCAACACCAAGGTCACCAAAGCCCCAATCAAGCCAAAGATGGAGAGGGCCGGAAGACTTTTGCGCGCCGCCGAACCACCGACCAAATCCACCACCAAGACGAGCAAGAGGGTGAGGGTAACCACCACTTCCGGCCAAATGGCACCGGCATACAGGTTTCCGGTTGGGGCAAAGACATCCATAGGAGAAGACTATGAAGAGAGATTAAGGGGATCCACAGCCAGCATACCGCGATTTCCGGTCTCTCTTTCCGCTTCAGGCATCTCTTCTCCCAATCGTCTCCATCAGCGCTCTCAATCTACATGCTCAGTAGAGCTTGGCGCTGGAGGTGAGCACCAACTTCAGGCGGGCGTGGATCAGATCCAAGTCCGCCAGCCCCAGGTCGATCTCCCCATCGATGACGATGCCGGTGTGGATCAGGCGATCCAAGAGTTCCAGCACGGATCCCTCGCGGTGGGGTTGTCCAGGGTAGTAGTCCCCCTGGCGGGGCAGGAGGGTGCCCAGATCTCCGAGATCCAGGTTTAAATCCGCCGGGTCAATCTCCAACAGGCTGCAGATTTGTCGAATTTGCTCCCGCAAGGCTTGTAGGCTGCTGCCGGCCCGCTCAATCTGCTCTGCAGAAAGGCGCTCGGCCTCCATTTGCCGCACCACCTGCGCCTCCATCAACTGCCGCAACAGCTCCACCAAGGTCAGCACCAGAGAGGCCAAACCGGCTTCCGGGCGTTTCCGGCCAGGGGTGGGCCGAGCCTGGCTCAAGTCTTCCGAGCTGGCGGGACTGATCGAAAAGCGCGGCGGGGGAGAAGGGGCAATCCAACGGTCAAAGGGCTGGCAAAGCTGTTCCAGGCTGAGCAAATGGAGACGGGGATCCCGAGCGGCCTCTTCCCTTTCCTCTGGTAGGTTGTAGCCCCAGTCGGCCAAAAACAAGAGAACCTGCTCCAGCTCCGGCACCCTCTGCACCTGGCGCAGCGTTTGCAGGCGATCCTCCACAAACCACAGCTCCTCAGCCGGCAGTTGGGCGGCAGCCAGTAGCCGCTGTAAAGTGGTGGCCTTGGGGGCGCGCACTTCCTTGCCCAGAATGCGGTGGCGCGGCAGTTGGATCCCTGCTCGGCCCAAGAGCTGCTGGATGAACCGTCCCTCTTTGGTGCTGAGGATGGCCAAGCGCGGCTCCCCTGCAGCCTGAACCTGGCGTAGCCAAGCCGCCACCCCCGGATAAAACCGGTGCAGCCCCAGCCACCCCTGCAGATCCTCTGCAATCCAACGATCCCGCACCCGATCCAACGCTTGGATTAGAGAGAGGGCAGGGATCCCTGACTGCTGCAACAACCGCTGCCGCCAGCTGGGCCAGTCTTGGCGCAAGTCTTCCTCCCGGATCCCTTGCTGCAGCCCCCACAACAACAAAGGCATCTCCCAGCCGGTCTCAATCAGCGGGCGCAGACGGTCGAAGGCAGGACGCAGCGGCTCTAGCTGAGCAGGAGCCAGGCCCCACACCTGAGCACAAACGCGGCAGGAGGAAGCAAAATACTCCGCCCGCCCATCGCAGAGCACACCATCAAAATCCAGAGCCAGAATGCGGGGGGACATTCGCCGGGGCCTAGCGAACTCCATACCTGAGTCCCCCTGGGGGCAAGTTGCAAAAATGGGGCCAGAGGCCAAGTTAATTCAACCAAACTGTTCCACCCGATTGGCCCAACCTAATTGGACTCCGAGATACGAACGGACTGGATCTCCACTGGATTCAGCGGGCGATCCTGGGGGCCGGTGGGCGCAGTTGCAATTTTATCCAACACATCCTCTCCCTCGATCAATTGCCCGAAGATCGTGTAGTTGGGCGGCAGCGGATAGTCGGCGTGCATGATAAAAAACTGGCTGCCGTTGGTGTTGGGGCCAGCATTGGCCATCGCCAAAGTGCCGCGGCTGTAGGGACGTTGCACCGGCTCATCGGGAAAGCGGTACCCCGGCCCACCCCGCCCCGTGCCCGTGGGATCCCCGCCTTGGATCATGAAGCCCCGAATCACGCGGTGAAAGATGACACCATCGTAGAAGTGGTCGTTGGCCAAAAAGACGAAATTGTTGACGGCGAGGGGAGCTTCTTGCGGGAACAGCTCCAGAACCATTGTGCCGGCGGTGGTCTCCATCGTGGCCGTGTAGGACTTGGCCGGGTCGATCACCATCGGCGGGGGACTGTTGTAGGTTTTCACGGGTTTGCCCAATTGTTGTGCCAGGAGCAAATCGCGAGAAGAATGCGGGCGGGCCAAGACAGGGAGAGCACTCAGCCCCACCCAAAGCACCACCATCAGCACAGCTAACTTCACCAGGCTGGCCAACTCAGATCGCACACGCACGTTTCTTGCAGGAAAGCTCCACCCCTATCCTACCAGGATTCTGTCCTAGCCTAATTTTCCCCGGACTTGGATGGAGGCTTGGCTCGCCGCACCAGCCAATAACTCACCGAGAGGGCCAACGTTGCTGCCCCCAACCCGATGAGATCTAACCCCCCCAGCTTCTCGAAATCGAAAATGATGATCTTGCGGGCCACCGCGATCAAAGAGGTGACGATTACCAACTCCACCTGTACCACTTGCTTTTGCAAGTAGGCGGTGATGTTCTCTAGAATTTCCAGCGCAATCAGAATATTTAAAAAGAGGCCGAAGATCTCGATCAAAGTGGTGGAGAAAAACCCAGTTGGCTCCATCAACAAATCTGCCACCAAGAACCGGGCCAAGTCCACCACTGCTACTGTGATTAGCCCGATCATCAAAATTGACAGTAGCTTCGAGATCAGGCTTTCCAGGCGGGTGATGGCCCGCAAAAAGGGATCCTCCTCTTCTGTCTCGTGGGGATTGTGCAACAGCCACTTGAGAAACCGCATCGCCAACTCCGACGGGCCCAAACCCCTGTGTTCTGGTCTCAACGACAACATTATCCGTCCCAACCGTCTTGCCGGGAAGCAGGCAGGGATCCCTTGGGGCGATGATTGCGACACCGCTCAGAACAGTATTTCACCTCCGACCAACAGTCGGCCCACTTTTTGCGCCAGGTGAAGGGTCGCTGACAGGTGAGACAAATCTTGCTGGGCAAATCCGATTTCTTCCGTTGGCGTGGCATGGTGCACTGCAAAACAAGGTCAACTCTGTAGTCAGTTTAACAATCCTACCGGATGCTGACCGTTACCATCACGGAAGTGTTTAGTCTGCGCCCCACCTTAGCAAAAGCTGAAGTCTGAACCTAGAGAAATCGAGTAGCCTCTTGAAATCCGGCGAGATCTCTGCCCTGTGTCTGCAGGGATCCCTGAAGGAAGTTGGGTTTGCTGAAAGGTTAGCCGCCTCCATCCTGTACTGAGTAAAGTTCTTAACACCCGCTTGTGAACTTGAGCTTGAGTTTGTATGAAATCTCAACCAAATGGGACGAATGTAGCTGTTCAGAACTCTCCTCCTCCACTGAAGCGGGTTGAGGTACGGCTCAGCAAACCCGGCAACCGAGCGACCCAAGCCTCGCTTTCGGAAGACTCAGTGGGCGTATTTTTGCGGGAAATGGCTCGCTACCCACTCCTCAATGCCGAGCAGGAAGTGAAATTGGGACGGCTGATTGCAGAGGGGGGAGCCGCCGGGGAACGGGCGAAACGGGAATTGGTTAGGGCCAACCTGCGCCTGGTGGTCTCGATTGCCAAAAAGTACTTAAATCGCGGTGTGCCGTTTCTGGATCTGATTCAAGAAGGCACCATTGGCCTGATCCGAGCCGCAGAAAAATTTGAGTACGAACGCGGCTACAAGTTTTCCACCTACGCCTACTGGTGGATTCGCCAAGGGATCACCCGCGCCGTTGCCAATCAGGGGCGCCTGGTGCGGATCCCGGTGCACATGGTAGAAAAGCTCAACCAGGTGAAGCGGATCCGGCGAGATCTGACCGAAGCCCTAAACCGTCGCCCCACCCAAGCAGAGATTGCCAAAGCTCTGGAGATTTCCCCCGACAAGCTGGACGCTCTCTTAACCCTCTTGGAAGCCGGTCGCCAAACTCTTTCGCTGCATACTCCGGTCGGCAAAGAGGAAGATACGGAGCTGATGCAGCTTATCGAGGCCGCCAACGGCCCCACTCCCGAATCGCAAATGGACTTGCACCTGCTGTCTGCCCAACTGGAAGAAATGCTGGAGCAGCTCAGCCCCCGAGAGCAAGAAATCCTCAAGCTCCGCTATGGGCTGAAAGATGGCCACCTGCACACTCTCTCCGAAATTGGTCAGCTCTTCGGCCTGTCTCGAGAGCGCGTCCGACAAATTCAAGCACGAGCCATGCGCAAACTGCGCCATCCACGCCGACAGGAAATTTTGGCAGATTGGATGACCTCGTTTTAGGCAGTAGGCCACGGCTGCTCCACAGGCGAAACCCAGGATTCCGCAGCAGTTTATGTTCAGCAAAGCTCTGCAGAACCAGGACCAGAGGCGTGCCCCCACTTTTGGACAAGGGATCTGTCAACTAGCCCATCTTCTGCAACTGCAGGGGGTGAGGCTGAGGGCGGCTGCGCAGGGCAGCTTCGATCAACCCCAAAAAGAGGGGGTGGGGGCGGTTGGGGCGGGAGCGAAACTCCGGATGGAACTGGGTGGCGATGAAAAAGGGGTGGCTGGGCAGCTCGATAATCTCCACCAAGCGGTTATCCGGCGAGACTCCGCTGATGATATAACCAGAGTCCAGAAAAAGGCTGCGGTAGGCATTGTTAAACTCATAGCGATGGCGGTGCCGCTCGTAGATGATGGCCTCACCGTAGAGCTTGGCCGCTAGGGTATTGGGCATGATGCGACAGGGATAGAGGCCCAGCCGCAGGGTTCCCCCCAGATCCTCTACATCTTTCTGCTCCGGCAGCAGGCTGATGACAGGGTGGGGGGTATCGGGGTCAAACTCGTAGCTGTTGGCCCGCTCCAGGTGGGCAATGTGACATCCCCAGTCGATCACCGCGCACTGCATGCCCAGACACAGCCCTAGGAAGGGAATGCCTTGCTCGCGCACGTAGCGGATGGTAGCCACCTTGCCCTCGATGCCGCGATTGCCAAACCCCCCTGGCACCACCACTCCATCCACGCCGGAAAGCAATGCCTCTGGTCCCCGCTCTTCGATCTCCTCAGAAGAGATCCAGCGCAGCGTGACGCCGGCATTGAGGGCCAACCCGGCATGGCGCAGGGCCTCGGCCACCGAAAGATAGGCATCCGTAAGGCGCACGTATTTGCCGACAATGGCAATCTCCACCCGCTCTTGGGGGTGGTGCAGCCGCTTCACCAAGAGCTCCCACTCCCGCAGGTCGGGCTGCTGGGGATCCAGGTTGAGGATCTCCAAAACCCGCTGCGCCAACCCCTCCTGCTCGAGCACCAAAGGCACATCGTAGATACTGGGGGCATCCTGAGCCTGAATCACACATTCCACCGGCACATCGCAAAACTCGGAGATCTTCTCTTTGATGCTGCGGGGCAATGGCTGTTCGCAGCGGCACACCAACACATCTGGCTGGATGCCAATGGAGCGCAGCTCCTTGACCGAGTGCTGGGTAGGCTTGGTTTTCATCTCCCCTGCCGCCTTGATCAAAGGCACCAGGGTAACATGCACATAGGCCACGTTGGCCCGGCCCACGTCCTTGCGAAATTGGCGAATGGCCTCCAAAAAGGGCAGAGACTCGATATCCCCCACCGTGCCCCCCACCTCCACCAGCACCACGTCGGGGTTGGTCTCGCGGGCCACTCGCCGGATCCGCTCTTTGATCTCTTGGGTGACGTGGGGGATCACCTGCACCGTGCTGCCCTGGTAATCGCCGCGCCGCTCTTTGTGGATCACGGCCTGGTAGATGGAGCCGGTGGTGACGTTGTTGAGCTTAGACATGTTGGTGTCGGTGAAGCGCTCGTAGTGGCCCAAGTCCAGGTCGGTCTCGGCGCCGTCGTCGGTGACGAACACTTCTCCATGCTGGTAGGGACTCATGGTGCCGGGATCCACATTGATGTAGGGATCCAGCTTCAAAATCGACACCGTGTAGTTGCGGGATTTGAGGAGGCGACCCAAGCTGGCCGCTACAATGCCTTTGCCGATGCTGGAGACCACTCCACCGGTGACGAAGACAAACTTGGTCATGGCCTGGATCCCTTGCCTTTTTTTGATTATGCCAGGGATCCCTTAGCGCAGAGAGCGGATGGGGCCGTTGTAGAGGATGGTGGTTTGAAAGGTGCGCCTGTCTACCCGCACCTGGGTTTCGATGCTGGGCTGGACGAAGCCGGGCTCTCCCCCCCGGAAGGTGAAGATCCAAGCATCTTCAAACTCTTCAAACGGCGAGTCGATGGCTGCCCCGTGCATGGAAGCTTCGGCGCGATAGCGCTGTAGGCCCCCATTGGCGATCTCGGCAGCTTGACGGGCCAGGTTTTTGGCGCGGTTGAGATCCCGGAAGTAGCGGCTGATCTCCTCAAAACTCCCCCTGGGCAGCGGTCGCTGGGGAGCGGGGGTTGCCGGCACAGGCCGGGGATCCGGCACAATGGGCAGGGTGGGAATGTCCGGGCTGGGGGGCAAGGGTTCGACGGGGATGGGAGTTCCAGAGGGGAAAAGAGGGGTGATCACCTGCGCTTGGGCAGCCCTTCCAGCCAGAAGGGATCCCCACAGGAGAGCCATACCGACGGAGCTGACAGTAGAGACAAGAAAAGTGGGCTTCATGGAGCCATTCCTCGCAAAAGTTCTGGGTTGAGAGACGCTGCAGCTCTTGAATGGGATCCTATCGATTCAGTTCCTTACAACAGCAGAGTCAAAAGCCTCTCCTCTCCTTCCAACCCCGGTCACAGGCTTGGGTCGTTCACGCAACCTCGGCTGCTGTCAGCAATGTCTGCTAGATTTTTGGAGAGGATCCCTGGCCACAGTGGGAGGATCGGGGTTCAGCAGGAGCAGCCATGGAGTTCGTCACCCTCGCAGATGCAGGGCTAAGGTTGAGCCGGGTGGGCCTGGGCACTTGGGCGATGGGCGGCGGCTGGTGGGGCCCTTCCGACCGCCAGGAATCTTACACCACGATTCGCAAAGCCATTGATTTGGGCATAACCACCTTCGACACCGCTCCCATCTACGGACTGGGTGTTTCGGAGGAAGTGCTGGGGCAAGCGATCAAAGACTCAGGTTGCCGCGATCGGGTGGTTCTCGCCACCAAAGCGGGACTGGAGTGGACAAACAACAAAGTGGTGCGCAACTCCAGCCTGCCTCGCTTGGCCCAAGAACTGGAGGATTCTCTGCGCCGCTTGCAAACAGATGTGATCGATCTCTACCAAATTCATTGGCCGGATCCCTTGGAACCGATCGAAGAAACGGCGGCGTTTCTGGGGCAGTTGCTGCAGCAGGGCAAGATCCGCGCCATTGGGGTCAGCAACTTTTCCCCCGAACAGATGGATCGGTTTCGCCAGGTGGCTCCTCTGCACACCGCCCAGCCCCCCTACAACCTGTTCGAGCGGCAGATTGAAGCAGAGGTCTTGCCCTACTGTCGAGAGCACGGCATTCACACCTTGGTGTACAGCCCCCTCTGCCGAGGTCTGCTGAGCGGACGGATGACGCCACAAACCACCTTCCCTTCAGGGGATATGCGAGCCGGGATCGACCCCAAGTTTGTTGAACCGCGCTACTCCCAGTACCTAAAGGCGGCAGAGGCATTGAGCCGGTTTGCTCAGGATCGCTATGGCAAGACCTTGGCTCAGTTGGCGGTGCGCTGGCTGCTGGATCAACCAGGGGTGAGTGTGGCGCTGTGGGGGGCACGCAAGCCCTATCATCTGGAGGCAATATCCGGCCTTTGGGGCTGGTCGTTGGATGCGGAAGCGATGCAGACCATCGAGGATATTTTGCAAAGGTATGTTCCCGAGTCCATTCCCCCCAGCTTTATGTCCCCGCCTGCCCGCGCTGCCTAGTTGTTGCTTTCTGTTCCCTTGCCGTTTGCGTTAGCGGTGGGGAGCACTTTGTCGCCGGGATCCCAGTCCTACGATTGAGTTTGGCAAAAAATGGGATGTAGAGCCCTGTCCTACCGCAGCCAGTAGGGCCAGGAGTCTGTCAACCACGGGAGGACAAAGATGGCCATTACAGATGCAATTGCGTCAGCGGTGCGGAGCACTCTGACCCATAAGGCCCATAAGGCAGACAGGCCAAGGGATCCGGCTGACCAGAATGGGCCCACAGCGCCTTCTCAGGCGGGATCCCTGATTCTCCACGTGGGGGGCATGAGTTGTGCCGGCTGCGTTCGCACCGTTGAGCAGGCCCTGCTGAGACAGCCGGGGGTGGTTAAGGCCAGCGTTAACCTGGTTACCGAGTCGGCCCTTGTGGAGTTTGCCCCTGGGATCCGGCCCGACCCGCAGCACCTGGCCCAGATTTTGACAGAGGCAGGGTTTCCCAGCCGCTACAGTTCAGAGGGTGAGGCCCTCTCCGGCGGGAGTTCCGTTCGCGTCAGCGGTGCGGAGCACTCTCAAGATCCCTCTTCCCCTCCCGGTGGGTGGGAAGAAGCCTTGGATGTGCCTGCGGATCCCCTCTCTCGGCAGCGACAGCAGACCCGACACCACATTCGCCAAGCGCTCACCGCCGCTTTTTTGCTGCTGATTTCTGCCGCCGGACACTTGGATCTCTTCGCCCGTCTGGGCTTGCCCCTCCTTAATGATGTCTGGCTGCACTGGGGCTTGGCGACCTTGACTTTTGTCGGCCCAGCTCGCGGCATTGTCCTGGATGGTTGGAGAGGGGCGCGGCGGCTGGCCCCCAACATGAACACCTTGGTTACCTTGGGATCCGGATCGGCCTACCTGGCCAGTCTGGCGGGGTTGTTGGCCCCTCAGGTGGGCTGGGAGTGCTTTTTCGACGAGCCCGTCATGATGCTCAGCTTCATCCTGTTGGGACGGGCCTTGGAACAGCACAGCCGCCTGCGGGCGGCCAGCAGCCTGCAATCGCTGGTGAGCTTGTGTCCCAGTTTGGCTCGGCGGGTTCAGCCTGCAGAGAAGGCGGGATCTCTGGCTTCCAGCCCAGAGGGGAACCTGGATCTGGGATCCCAAACCGGAGAATGGTGCCCTGTCGAACAGGTGCGAGTGGGGGATTGGCTCCAAGTGCGGGCCGGCGAACAGATCCCGGTGGATGGAGAAGTCATTGCCGGCCAGGCCACGGTCAACGAGGGGATGCTGACAGGGGAACCCTTGCCGGTGCTGAAACAAGCGGGGGATCCCGTGGTGGCGGGAACGCTGAACCAATCGGGGTTGCTGCTGTGCCGGGCGACGCGCACCGGGAAAGACACCACCTTGGCCCAGGTCATTCGCCTGGTGGAAGAGGCCCAAGCTCGCAAGGCCCCCATCCAAGGGATAGCCGACCAGGTGGCGGGCTACTTCACCTATGGGGTGGTCACGCTGGCCATTCTCACCTTTGGGTTCTGGTACTGGATTGGGATCCCGCTTTGGGGGAGCGGCGGTGCGGAGCACTTCGTCCTGGCGGGGTTCAGCCTGCACGCCCATCTGCATCTGGGTGACCATCCCCCTCACCCCACACCCCTGCTCAGCAGCCTCAAGATGGCCATTGCCGTTTTGGTGGTGGCCTGCCCCTGTGCTTTGGGATTGGCTACGCCGATGGCCATCCTGGTGGGTACCGGGCTGGGAGCCGAGCGGGGCTTGCTCATCCGAGGGGGAGATGTTCTGGAGAAAGCCCATCGCTTGCAAACGGTGGTCTTCGACAAAACCGGCACCCTCACCCAAGGGGATCCCCACCTGACGGACTGTCTCAGCCTTGACCCCTCCCTGGATCCCAATCGCCTACTCCAACTGGCGGCCACAGTGGAAAGCGGCACTCGCCACCCTCTGGCGCAAGCCATTTTGCAAGCCGCCCGCACCCAGGGTTTGCCGTTGCTCTCCGCCGGCGAGTTTCAAACCCAGCCGGGGATAGGGGTTGCTGCCCAAGTGGAAGGGCAGGCAGTGGTATTGGGATCCCTGGATGGTCTGGCTGCTTTGGGGATCCCGCTGTCCCAGGAGACCCAGGCCCAGGCCGAGGCGCTATTGGCAGCCGGCAAAACAGTGGTGGGCGTGGCTGTAGAGGGATCCCTGGTGGGGCTGCTGGCAGCCCAGGATCCCTTGCGGCCCGATGCGCAGGCAACGCTGCAACAGCTCCGGAAAATGGGCCTGCAGGTGGTTTTGCTAACCGGCGATCGGGCGGAGGTGGCCCACCAGGTGGCTGAGGCTCTGCAAGTGCCAGGTCTCCGCGTTATTGCCCAGGTTCACCCGGCAGACAAAGCTCAAGTCATCCGAGATCTGCAGGCCCAGGGTCAGAGGGTGGCCATGGTGGGCGATGGCATCAACGACGCTCCGGCTTTGGCCCAAGCCGATGTGGGCATCGCCCTGCATTCCGCTACCGATGCCGCCCTTGAGACCGCCGATATCATTCTGATGCGCAACCACCTCTGGGATGTGGTGCAAGCCATCCGCCTCAGCCGCGCCACCTTCCGCAAGATCCAGCAGAACCTCCTCTGGGCCTTTGGCTACAACCTGGTGGGGATCCCAGTGGCAGCAGGCGTGCTCCTACCCCCCTTTGGCATTGGGCTTAGCCCGGCAATCGCTGGGGGTCTCATGGTCTTGAGTTCCCTCAGTGTAATCCTCAATTCACTCCTCTTGAGGCGAACTTTTGTACCCCGTAGATCTTCGAGTAGCCGCAGCTAAAAAAGTGTTAAAAATTACGAATGACTAAATATCGATCGTTAAGTCTTCCGAGGTTTTACCGAGCTTCTGACACAATTTCCGCTGCGTCCAAGCCAAAAATTCGGCAACTTCGTACATTTGACTATACATTTAATTAAAAAGATTAATCCGCTTTAACTTTTGAGGATTTGGTTGTAAGATTAGGCCGAAACCAAGCTGTAAGCGCATCTTCTGGTTTCTTGCTTAGCAAAGCAAAAACCGTGAAAATACTGAGAAAGCGCATCTTGCAGCGGTGAAGGGAGCAAAAGTATGGCGATGCTTGGAGATCTTCAGGAATTTTCCTTATGCGACCTGTTACATTTAATGGAAAAGGGTAAGAAAGCAGGGCAATTATCCATCTGGGCACCCAATGGCATTCAGCGGATTTGGTTTTACCAAGGTCGGGTGGTCGCCGCCCTCACCCCTGAAGAAAAGCATCGTTTGGAAAGCCTGCTGACGCGCTTTGGCTTGGTGGACGAGCAGGTGGTCAGCCAGTTGGTCGCTAGGGGCTTGGAGGAGCCTCTGGGGCGTTGCCTGCAGCGGCAAGGGTTGATCTCGCCCGTAGATTTGGCCAAGCTCTTTCGCCATCAACTGCAAACCGGCCTCTACAGCCTCTTCGCCCTCGAATCCGGCCAGTTCAGCTTTTTGCCCAATGTGCCGTTGCCGTATCAAGAGATGACTGGCTTAAGCAAGGAAGCTTCGGCTGTAGTTTTGGAAGGGCTGCAGCAGCTCAAGAGGGATCAACGTTGGGAAGAAAACTTGCCCCAGCCGGACAGCTACTTCTGTCGCACCAGCTTTGAGCTACCTCTGTACAAGCTTTCACCGCTGGAGTGGTCGATCTTGGAGCAGGTCTCCCCTTCCCGCAAGCTGGCCGACCTGGCACGGGCACTGGGGGCAGACCTGCTGGAGGTGCGCTATGCCTGCGCCCGTCTGGCGAAGCTGGGGTTGATCAGCCCTTGTGAGGGGCCAACGGTTCTGGCTCGGTCTGGTCACTTGGAGCTGTCCAAGTCGATTGCTGAGGAGGTGAATCCCGAGCCGGTGAGGGAGAGGCTGGGGGCAAGGGTGCCTGGTCTCCAGGATGAGGGCGGCCCCGTCAAGCCTTCTCTGGTCAGTCGATTGGCCACCCTCCTCAAGGGCATGCGCGAAAAGTGAGGTAAACCTAACGGAAAAAAACAATCTTCTGGCTTTGTAAAGAACTTGGAAGGGTCTATAACTTTTCTCTAACTTCCGCTCACAGAGAAAGCAAAAATAGGAGTTCTATCTTACGAAGCGACATGATCCAACACAAAGCTGAAACAAAGGAAACTAGAACTCTTCTGTGAAGGGCTTCCGAGTGCTGCCTAATTGTATTCCTTGATAGATTTTCCCGGATAGTAAGTGTAACTGCTGGCGCGCAGAGTACCTAGCTACAAAGAACACAGCCGTTGATACACGGTTGTTGTCCGAGAGTACATGTACAAGAATGGGGATGTCTGAAATGTTACTAAGGCATTGATTTCCACTTATCCCACCGAATCAGAGGCTCGAAAAAATCTTATGGCCATAGTTGGAGACCTCCAAGAATTTTCCTTGCCTGATTTGTTGCAACTGATCGAGAGGGGCAGCAAAACAGGACAGCTCTGTATTTGGGCGCCCAGAGGTATCTACAGGATCTGGTTTTACCAAGGTCGGGTCATTGCTGCCCTACCACCTCAGGAAGAACACCGCCTGGAGAGCTTGCTGGCCCATTCCGGCTTGGTGAGCGAGCGGGTGGTCGAGAAGCTGGCTTCCTTTTGCGGCTCGGAAGAGCCTCTGGGGCGTTGCTTGCAGCGGCAAGGGTTGATTACCCCAGCAGCCCTGGCCAAGCTCTTCCGCCATCAACTGCAAACCGGCCTCTACAGCCTCTTTGCCCTCGAATCCGGCCAGTTCAGCTTCCTGCCCAACGTGCCCATGCCCTACCGAGAAATGACCGGCCTGAGCAAAGGCGCCACCGCTGCTGTCCTGGAAGCCCTGCAGCAGCTCAAGCTAGACCAGCGCCCCGAAAAAGACCTGCCAGAGCCTGATAGCTGCTTTTGGCGTACCAGCACCGAACTGCCTCTGTTCAAGCTTTCTGCGCTGGAGTGGGGGATCCTGGAGCAGGTGTCGCCTTCTCGCAAGCTGACGGCTTTGGCTCAAGCACTGGGGGCAGACCTGCTGGAGGTGCGCTATGCCTGTGCCCGTCTGGCCAAGCTGGGGTTGATCAGTCCCTGTGAGGGGCCAACGGTTCTGGCTCGGTCTTCTTCGGCCAGTCGCTTAGAGCTGTCCAAGTCAGTGGCTGAGGGGGTGAATCCTGAGCAAGTGAGGGAGAGGCTGGGGGCAAGGGTGCCCGGTTTTCAGGATGAGAGCGGCCCGGTCAAGCCTTCTCTGGTCAGTCGATTGGCCACCCTCCTCAAGGGCATTCGCGAAAAGTAAAAGCATAAGGACATTTGCGGTCATGTTTTCGGTTTTCGGGTAGAAACATTAGAAATAGGGAATCAGCAGGGAGATATAGGATGGCTAATCTGTCCTCTTTGCAGGCGATCCTCCAGAGCTATGTTGCCAATACGCCAGAAGTCCAGGGAGCAGCAGTGGTCACCCCTGACGGGTTACCTTTGGCTTCCACATTGCCTGCGGGTATGGATGAAGAGAGAACCTCTGCTATGTCGGCTGCCATGCTTTCTTTGGGAGAACGGATTGGAAAAGAGCTGGGGCGCGGAGCCATAGAGAGGGTTTTTGTACAGGGAGAAAAAGGGTACGGGGTTTTGGCCAGTTGTGGCCCCGATGCTGTCTTGCTGACAATTGCCAGTCATGAAGTCAAGCAGGGCTTGCTTTTTTTGGAAATTAAGCGAGTCGCGGCAAGCATTGCAGAGGCGATGAAGTAAGAAAACCAAATGTGGAGGCTAAGTTTTTGATTCTGTACTGACGTTGAGGGAAGTATGGCCATTAAACCTTCTGAGCTGCTCCAAGTCCTGATCTCACGCACGCAATTCACAGATGATGACAAGAAAATTTTGCAGCAAAGCGCCGACTGGGGCAGCAGCATTGCTGCAGAAATGTCGGATACGTTTTACAACTACCTGGATCGCGATGCTGAGATGGCAGCTGTCATTGCCAAGCATAACCGGCAGCGGCTGGGCCAAACTTTTGCTGACTGGTTCAAGGAAATGTTCACGGGCATGGACAATTGGGGCCCCCAGTATGCGGATCGCCGCTGGAAAATCGGCATAGTTCATGTGCGCGTTGGCATCGGCCCCCAACATGTTGTACCTGCTATGGCCACAGTTGTGCAGGAGGTGAGTCGGCAGTTGGCGAAAGAAGGCAAGCCTGAACAGTTGCGCACCAGCTTGAGCAAGGTTTGCATGATTGACCTCTCTTTTATTGAGCAAGCTTACCTTGAGGTGGCCTATAACGCCGTGCAACAGGAAACAGGCATGAGCGAGGCTTTATTCAAACGGTTAATTGCCAATGGTGCCAACAGTTTAATTTGAGTTGTTTGAGTTAGAGTGGGCTCTTGCTTACTCTACTTGCTTAATTTCTCTACCTTCTTGGGCTGAGGTGCTTGAGTTTCTGGGATCCCTCTGGAGCAGAGCTGGCGTTGGTATCTTTTTTAGAAGATTATCTTAGAAGCAACCTGGAGATAGCTTTACCTCCCGTGCGGCACATCGGTGCACTCCCCCGAGTTTTATTCAGCTTTGTCGCTAGAGCTTAGTCTGAGGCCAGTTTATGGGAAATATCTTGCGAATTGTTGTAACAGGGCCGGTGGGAGCTGGAAAGTCTACCTTTATTCGCACGATTAGCGAGATTGAGGTAGTAGACACCGATTGCAAAGCAACGGACGAGGTGGCAGAGCTGAAGAAAACCACGACGGTAAGCATGGACTTCGGCCGCTTGAGAATTGGAGAGGAGGAAGAAGAGATGTGGCTGCATCTCTACGGCACTCCCGGCCAGTCTCGCTTTAACTTTATGTGGGATATTTTAATTAAGCGCGCCCACGGCTATGTTCTTCTGGTGCCCGCGCACCTGCCGGGTCAATTTCGCAATGCCCAAGCCATTCAATCTTTTATGAAGGCCAGGACGAGCGCCCCCTACGTGATTGGGATCACCCACGTCGATCAACCCAATGCCTGGGATCCAGAAGACATTTTGTTAATTTTGGGGAATCAAGATGGCGCGATTCCCCACACCACTTTGAATGCTCAAGAGCCGGCTTCTGTTGCCAACACGTTGCTTCTGTTGGTTGAGCAAATGATGCCCCAGGTGGTTGTTTGAACAGATTTTCAGGTATCCAGCAGGCTACAGCTTTTTTTAGCAACATCGACCCCAGCCAACACAGGCGTATCTTTTGTGGGACAGGGATCCCTCCCGCAAAGCCGGAAAAGGGGAGACTGGATTCTGTGGAGATTCGCCGGATAATAAAATGTCCTGAGTGCTCTTTCTGGCCAGCCATTGAACCAAGGGGATCCCTGCTGTGTTGCTGCTCGATTGCTCTCCCCTGACCCTTTCCCCAGAAGAAGCGCGGGAGAAACTGTTGTACCTCCTTGCCCAACTGGCCTACCGAGAAGGCTCCTTTACCCTCACTTCTGGACAGAAGAGCCCCTACTACATCAACTGCAAGCCGGTCACCCTCCATCCCCAAGGAGCTTATTGGGTGGGATCCCTGCTGCACCGACTGTTGCCGCCCGAAACCGAGGCAGTGGCCGGAATGACGCTGGGGGCAGATCCGCTGGTGACGGCGGTGAGTTTGGCCTCTCTTGGTGCTGAGCCTGCCAACCTCGCGGCCTTGATTGTGCGCAAAGAGCCCAAGGGGCACGGCACGCAAGCCTGGATCGAGGGGCCGGAGTTGCCGGCGGGCAGTCGGGTGTGGATCCTGGAAGATGTGGTGACCACCGGCAGTTCTGCCTTGAAGGCGGTAGAGCGGGTGCGGGCAGCCGGCTATCGGGCAGAAGGGATCCTGGCTTTGGTGGATCGGCTGGAAGGGGCAGAAGACCGCTGCCGCGAAGCAGGGATCGCCTTTCGTCGCCTATTCACCCTTCCAGAAGTGCAGGCTTGCCATCGGGCCTTGACCTCAGGAAAATCAAAGGACTAGCCTGCCCCCTTGGTGAGCATCAAAGCTTTGGAGAGCGGACATGCTGCCCCCTGCCTACTCAGCTCTGCCCAGCCGAAATCTGCCGAGCCTACCGGATCAGGCGCGAGTGGCCGTGTACGTGGTGATGAACATTGAGCACTTCACCTTTGGCAAGCTGGGCACAGCCATTCAACCCCATCTCACCAGCTCCCCTGAGATCGCCAACTACGGCTGGCGGGACTACGGCAACCGGGTGGGCATTTGGCGCCTGTTTGAGCTGTTTGCCGAGCTGGGGATCCCGGTGACGGCGGCCTTGAATGCGGAAATGGTGGATCTTTACCCCCCCATCATCGAAGGGATCCGCCAATACGGCTGGTCGGTGCTGGCCCACGGCTGGAACAACTCCACCGGCCACAGCGGCCTGGCCCGTGACGTCGAACAGGAGCTCATTGAGCGCAGTTTGTCCCTTTTGGAGAAGGTTTCCGGATCCCGACCCTGGGGCTGGCTGACGCCGGGGTTTTCCGTTAGCGAGAACACCTTTGACCTGCTCAAGGCTGCCGGGATCCGCTACACCACCGACTGGGTAAACGACGACCAACCCTACTGGCTGCAGACTGCCGCCGGCCCTCTCTTGGGGATCCCCTACACTCTAGAGGCCAACGACATCAGCCTTTGTCTGAGCGCCCGCCTGCCGGCAGAAGCCTTTGCCCAAGCCCTCATCGACCAGTTTGATCAACTGTGGCAAGATGGGGAACGCTCCCCCCGCGTCATGGCCATCGGCCTACATCCTTTCATTGTCGGGCAGCCTCTGCGGATGGGATCCCTGAAAAAAGCCTTGCAGCACATCCAATCTCGCCCTCATACTTGGCTCACCACCGGCGATGGCCTCTACGACTGGTATGCCCAAGCCTGCCCTGCTCCTGAGACGCCCTGACGGGATCCCCTGGCCAGAGGGAAAAGCGCGTCTTGGCCTTGGATCCTGCTCATTTTTTAACTTTGTTCTAATTTTGTCTTGTCTGGAGCTGTCCACCGTGGCTCCAGAAGTGACAGCATAGGCGGTGAAACCACCTAGGGCAAAAGGGCTTGGCCATGCGCATGGGCAGACTCAGCGGGATCCTCTTGCACCCCACCTCGCTACCGGGGCCATTTGGTATCGGCGATCTGGGGCCATCGGCTTATCGCTTTGTGGACTTTCTGGTGGAGAGCGGCCAACGCCTCTGGCAGGTTCTTCCTCTTGGGCCGACCGGCTGGGGCAACTCCCCCTACATGAGCTTTTCCTCCATTGCCGGCAACCCGCTTCTCATCAGCCCGGAGCTATTGGTGGGGGCCGGTTGGCTAGAGCCCGACAGTTGGCAGGACCTGCCCCAATGGCCAACGATCCAAGCCGGGTCTGCCGAGCGGGTGGACTACGAAACCGTGATCCCCTTCAAGCTGGGCCTGCTGCACCGCGCCTGGGCAACCTTCAAAGAAAAAGCGTCCGCCGCCGACTGGGAAGCCTTCCAAGCCTATTGTGCTGCCGAAGCCGATTGGTTGCCCGACTATGCCCTGTTCATGGCCCTCAAGGATGTGTACGGCGAGCAAGAGTGGAACCAATGGGATCCGGCCTTGGTGCGACGGGATCCGCCGGCTTTGCAAGAGGCTCGCGATCGCTATGCCGATGCCATTACCGAGCAGATGTTTTGGCAGTATCTGTTTGCCCAGCAGTGGGGATCCCTAAGGGAGTATGCTCATCGGCATCAAGTGCAGCTCATCGGGGATGTGCCCATCTACGTTGCCCCCAACAGTGCCGACGTGTGGGCCAACCGGGAGCTGTTTCACCTGGATGAACAGGGACGGCCTTTACAAGTAGCCGGTGTGCCGCCGGACTATTTCAGCCCCACCGGGCAGCGCTGGGGCAACCCCCTCTACAACTGGGAAGTGCTCAAGGCCCGTGGCTACGACTGGTGGATCAAACGCATGCAGGCCATTCTCAAGCAAGTGGATTGTGTGCGCATCGACCACTTTCGCGGCTTCGAGAGCTACTGGGCCATTCCGGGCGATGCGGAAACGGCTGTGGAAGGGGAGTGGCAAAAAGGGCCGGGAGCAGATTTCTTTCAGGCCCTGGCCGACAAGTTGGGGGAAATCCCGGTGATTGCCGAAGATCTGGGAAACATTACGCCGGAGGTGTTGCAACTGCGGGATCAATTTGGCTTGCCCGGCATGAAGGTGTTGCTCTTTGCCTTCGGCTCTGGGCCCGATAACCCCTATTTGCCCCATGCCTATGAGCGCAACTTTGTCGTTTACACCGGCACCCACGACAACAACACGGTGGTGGGTTGGTTTAATGACCCGGATCGCTCGGAGTGGGAAAAACAAAACCTGCTGCGCTATTTGGGCTGCCAGGGATCCGGGGGCATCCATTGGGATCTGATCCGCTTGGCCCTTTCTTCCGTAGCCGACCTGGCCATCATTCCCCTGCAGGATGTGATGGGGCTGGGGGCAGAGGCGCGCATGAACTTCCCCGGCACCACCGAGAACAACTGGGCCTGGCGCTACCGCGAGGAGATGCTGCGCCCAGAGCTGGCCCAGCGGCTGGCCGAGATGAGCGTGACCTATGGGCGCATCTCTCCTCAAGAGTTGGAACAACGGCGAGCAGCCCTAGCTGCTCTTCGGTGGCTTCTTCAGGCGTGAGTTCTCCCACCAGGTGGCCCTCATGGATCACCAAAATGCGATCCGACAAGCTGATCACCTCATTCAAATCCGCCGACACCAGCAGCACCCCCATGCCCTGATCCCGCGCCTGCAGGATGCGCCGATGAATGGCCTCGATGGCCCCCACATCCACCCCCCGCGTCGGTTGGGCAGCCACCAGCACCTTGGATCCACAGGAAAGCTCCCGCCCCACAACGATCTTCTGGGCATTGCCGCCAGAATAGCGGCGGGCCGTCAACACGGCCGTCGGCTGGCTTTTCTTTAGAAAGGGACATTCAGGCCCTTTCTTGAGCTCCCCGGCATCTGGGATCCTCAAGTTCTGAAAACTCCACTGCCCTCCATTGCCGCAACCGGCTAGTTGAGCGCCTGCACCTGATCCAGGAAGTCTGCCACCGTCAGGGATCCCAGCTCCTGTCCATGGCGCTGGCGCACGCTCACCGTTCCTGCCGCCTGTTCCTGTTCCCCCACGATCAGCATGAAGGGGATCCGGGCCTTCTCGGCATTGCGGATTTTCTTCGGCAAACGATCGCTGTCGGCATCGATGTGGACGCGGATCCCCTGCTCTCGCAGCTGATCCCGCACCTGGGTGGCGTAGCCCAGATACTGATCGGAAACGGGCAAAATGCGCACCTGTTCCGGGGCCAGCCAGAAGGGAAAATCCCCAGCGTATTCTTCGATGAGAATGCCGATGAGTCGTTCCAGCGAGCCAAAGGGAGCGCGGTGGATCATCACCGGGCGTTGCCGGGATCCGTCCTCAGCTACGTATTGCAGATCAAAGCGCTGTGGGTTTTGGTAATCCACCTGCACCGTGCCCAGTTGCCACTCCCGATCCAGGGCGTCGCGGAAAATAAAATCCAGCTTTGGCCCATAGAAGGCTGCTTCGCCGATCCCTTCAAAATGGGGCATCGAGAGCTTCTCTACAGCGCGACGGATGGCATTCTCGGCCCTGTCCCAGTCCTCAGGGGATCCCAGATATTTGTCCGACTTGGGATCCCGGAAGCTGAGGCGGGCGCGAAAATCTTTGAGTTTAAGCTTGTCGAAGACCACCAAAATGAGATCGACAACCTTAAGAAACTCCTCCTCCAGCTGATCGGGCCGGACAAACAGGTGGGCATCGTCCACCGTAAAGCCACGCACTCGCGTCAGACCTCCCAATTCCCCCGATTGCTCATAGCGATAGACGGTGCCGAATTCGGCATATCGTAGGGGCAAATCGCGGTAGGATCGCAGCTCGGATTTGTAGATTTGGATGTGAAAAGGACAGTTCATCGGCTTCATGACAAAGCCCTGTTCGGCTGCGCGATCCTGCTCATTCTCCGCCATCATGGGGAACATATCTTCCCGGTACTTTTGCCAGTGGCCGGAGATCTTGAACAAGTCCACACGGGCAATATGAGGGGTAACCACCGGCAGGTAGCCCCGCTTGAGCTGCTCCTGCTTGAGAAAATCCTCCAGCACCCAGCGTAGGGTAGTTCCTTTCGGAGTCCAAAGGGGCAAGCCCGGACCCACTTCATCGGAAAACAGGAAGAGACCCAGTTCTTTGCCCAGCTTGCGGTGATCCCGCCGTTTGGCCTCCTCCAGCCGCCGCTTGTATTCCTTCAGCTCCTCTGGAGTTTCCCAGGCGGTACCGTAGATGCGTTGGAGCTGCGGCTTGGTCTCGTCCCCCCGCCAATAGGCGCCGGCCACGCTGAGCAGATCGAAAGCTTTGGGGTTGAGCTCTTGGGTGTTTTCCACGTGGGGACCGGCACAGAGATCCCACCATTCATTCCCCAAGTGGTAAATGCTGATGACCTCCCCTTCGGGAATGCTGTCTAAGATCTCCAGCTTGTAGGGTTCTCCGAGGGCTTCGATGCGGCGCCTGGCCTCTTCACGGCTCACCTCCTCGCGGATCACCGGCAGGCCCTTTTTGATGATTGCCTGCATCTCTTTTTTGATGCGGTCGAGATCCTCAGGCGTAAAGGGTTCGGGATGGTCAAAATCGTAATAGAAGCCGTAGTCGGTGGTGGGGCCGATGGTCACCTGGGCCTTGGGAAACAGCTTTTGCACCGCCATAGCCAGGACATGGGAAGTGGTGTGGCGGATGCGCTCCAGTTTGGGAGACTCGTGAGTGCGCAGCAGTTTGAGGGTGCTGTTGGCCTTCTGAGGTGATTCGGCTGGCTGAGACATCGGAACCTGCTTCGACAACAAAGAAAGAACAGTGAAGAAATGGATATCCGTGTCCCTATCTTAGGCTGGGGCGAGAACGGCAGGGATCCCCAGCTAATCAATTCCCCTGTTTGCCGAGTCAACCGCGAACCTCACCTCACGACTCGGCCCGGAACAAGGGGGGAAAGTACACAGTATCCTAAAGGGGTTGACCCCCTTACCCGAGCCATGATCTCTTCGCCCACCAACTTCACGGAACGCTCTGTCACCTCTGCTTCCCCAGTTTCCGAAACCAGCCCGGCTTCTCGTTCTGAATCTTGGGCGGCCCCCGTTCTGGCGG
Source organism: Thermostichus sp. OS-CIW-32 (assembly GCF_054060415.1). Taxonomy (NCBI): domain Bacteria; kingdom Bacillati; phylum Cyanobacteriota; class Cyanophyceae; order Thermostichales; family Thermostichaceae; genus Thermostichus; species Thermostichus sp. OS-CIW-32. Next base: position 34,308 of record NZ_JBSSDD010000009.1, read on the forward strand.
CCATCGATGTGGGCAGCAACTCTCTCCACATGGTGGTGGTGCGCATCAATCCCCGTATCCCTAGCTTCACCATCATCTCCCGCGAAAAAGCCACCGTCCGGCTGGGGGAGTTTTGCAGCCAGACGGGCGCCCTCACGCCTGCAGCTATGGAACGGGCCCGGACGGCTCTGGAGCGGTTTTGCCGCATTGCTGAGAGCTTTCAGGTGCAGGATATTGTTGCCGTGGCTACCAGTGCTGTGCGCGAGGCCCCCAATGGGCTGGAGTTTTTGAAGCGGATTGAACGGGAGCTGGGCCTGCGGGTGGAGTTAATCTCGGGGCAGGAAGAGGCCCGCCGCATCTACCTGGGGGTGCTCTCGGCGATGGAGTTCCACAACCGGCTGCACGCGGTGGTGGATATTGGTGGCGGCTCCACCGAGCTGATTTTGGGCAATGGCCAAGAGCCGGAGTTTCTGCGCAGCGTCAAGGTAGGGGCAGTGCGTCTGACCCAGGCTTTTTTGCACCACGACCCGCCCACTTCTGCCGAACTGCAAGCCCTGCGCCAGCACATCCGCGGCATGCTGGAATCCCCCATCGAGCAGATGAAACGGATCGTCGCATCTTCACAACAACAGGGATCCCTGCCTTTGGTGGGCACCTCTGGCACCGTCGAGTGCCTGGCCCAGTTGGATGCCCGCCGTCGGTTGGGCGCTCTCCCCCATCGCCTGCAGGGGTATGAGTTCAGCCTGGAAGCCCTGCGCGGCTACATCAAAGAGCTGCGCTCCCTCACGGTGGCCGAACGGCAAAAGCTGACCGGCCTGGGGGAAAGGCGGGGGGAGATCATCCTAGCCGGGGCGGTCATCTTGGAAGAAGTGATGACCCTGCTGGGGGTGGAGCGGATCCAGTTTTGCGAACGGGCTCTGCGGGAAGGGCTGATCGTGGACTGGATGATCGGCCAAGGGCTGATTGAGGATCGGCTGCGCTACCACAGCTCGGTGCGGCGGCGCAGCGTCCTCAAGTTGGCGGAAAAATACCAGGTGGAGATCCCCTATGCCGAGCGGGTGGCCGAGTTTGCCCTCAGCCTTTTCGATCAAACCCGCGGCATCCTGCATGGCTGGGGATCCCGGGAGCGGGCTCTTCTCTGGGCGGCGGCCATGCTGCACAACTGCGGCCACTTCATCAGCCATGCCGCCCACCACAAGCACTCCTACTACCTGATCCGCCATGGAGAACTCTTGGGCTTCAACGAAGAAGAGGTGGAGGTGATCGCCAACTTGGCCCGCTACCACCGCAAGTCGCCCCCCAAGAAGAAGCACGAGAACTTCCAGCGCCTCAGCGACGAGCGGGATCGCCAAGTGGTGCTGGAACTGAGCCCCCTGCTGCGCATAGCCTGTGCTTTGGATCGCCGCCGCCTGCAGGCCATTCAAGCCCTGCACTGCCGTTTTCAGCTCCTGGGAGAAGGCCCCCGCCGCATGGAGTTGATTTTGGATCCCAGGCATCCCAAGGACGACTGTGCCCTAGAGTTGTGGAGCTTAAACGAGAAGAAAAAAGTCTTCGAGCAACAGTTCAACCTGCAGGTAATCCCCAAGCTCTCTACCCAGATCCAGCGCAGCGCCGATCCCTTTGAGGCAGCAGTTTAGCCTTCTCGGGGATCCTAGCTAAGGGGCGATGGTAATGGGCGAGGGGCTGGTTTGGGTGGTCTTTTGGCCCCCTCTTTGCAAAATCACCTCGATGATGCCGTTGTTGACCGGCTGCATGTTGAAGGGCAACTGCTGCTGGGTTTCGTATAGGCCCGGCGCCACCTCCCGCATTTCGACTTCCGGCGTTACCCCAACAATCCGAAAAGCAGCCCGCCCCCCCGGATCCCCTCGCATGGTGACTTTGAGAATTTCTCCCATGCGCAGATTGGTGCTGTTGGTGGTGACACTGAAAATCTGGGGCAGTCCCGTGGCGACGGGTGCGGAAACCGGCTGAATGGTGGAGCGGGTTCCTCTGGAGCCATCGATGGAAAAAGGAAAAATCTCCCGATGTTCCTGGCTGAGGCCGTCCTTGGTGAGCACAATCCTCAAGGTGGGATTGTTGGCCTGGTGGGTGGGGGCTACCACGTAGGTGCCTTCGTAGTGGTTGGGTCGTACCTCCCGCATCGGCTGGTTCAGGGCCAGATTCCCCAGATCAAACTGGGCGATCCCTCCAGATTCCCCCCAAATGGCAATGGTGAGAATGTCCCCTTCCACCAAGTCGCGCTGGGGATCCAAGCGAATGGCCTCAATGCGCGGATAGCGATTGCCGGCTGCAGTCAAAGGGGCAGGGGACGGCTGCGGCAGAGGAGCCGGGGGCGGAAACACCGACTCCACCGGCGGGGGAGCGACATTGCCCAAGGCCAGTTGAGGTAGCCGCCGTTGAACGCGGGTACTGACGCCATTGAGGGTCAATTGAATGCTGATGTCGGGGCTGAGGGCGCTGTCCTGAGGGCTAAGGCTGTAAACTGCGCGGTAATAGCCGGGCTGCACCTCTTGCATCGGCAGACCCTGAACCACGCCGCCGATATCGACCGTAGCCCTGCCGTTGGGAGTGGCCTGCGCTTCAATGGTCAAGGTTCCCCCTGCAGGAACACTTCCTCCCTCGGGAGTGATCCGCGTTCGGAAGATTTCGGGTTGGACGGTCTCGGCCACCGGAGCCGGGGAAGGACGCAACTGGGCCACAGGGGGTGGCAAGGGCGGAAGCTGACCGCGATATACCAGGGCCTGATGCAACAACACTGCCCCTTCTGCTCGCCTCAGCACCCGATTGGGCTGAAGACGGGCCGGATCCGGCACATTCACCAGCAGCCCCGCCTCGCCTGCCATGGCCACAAAAGCCCGCCCTACCTCCGGCACATCAGCCGCATCGGTGTACAGAGCCATCCAGCGCTCAATATCGGCCTGAGTGGGAGCAGGCAATTGCAGAGCCCGCACCAAAATGGCCAGGGCTTCTAGGTGGGTAATGTCCCCTTGCGGGCGAAACTCGTTGCCCTCGTATAGGCGCATGGCCCCCGCCTGTAGCACGGCTTGGGCAGTCCAATAGTCGGGGGTGTTGGGCTCCAGGTCGCGAATCTCCTGCACCTGGTTGGGATTGGGGATGTAACCGAAAAACTCCGTCAGCCACTGGGCCAATTCCAAGCGGGTCAGGGTGGCCGACAGAGGTTCTCGGGTGATCACCACATCCGTCTGACGCTCCAGAGCCGCCACATAGGCATCGGCCCAGGCCAGCGAGGCTTGCTGCTCCACCCCTTGGGACCAAGCCGGCAAGCTGACACCCGACCAGCCCAGCGTCCAACACAAGCTCAGAGCTAGGGGCCACGAGCACCGCATAGCTGTCACTCCTGTTCCAACAACATCCCCTCAGGGCCAGCTTATCTCAAACTTCCGCTCCATCCTCAAGCCCTCGATGCCCCTTGGGATTGCGCCCTTTGGCAGTGAGATTCTGAAAACTCGGGTAAGAAGGTTCGCCGCAGGGATCCCTTAGGAGATTTTACCTATGCAAGACGGGATCCGGCTTGACAGCAAAGGGCCTAAGCAAGGGTCTCGTAACTTGTAGTTGTGCATCCAAATCCTTATCATTGTGTTATAGACTCAGAAAGTTCAGAAAGCACTTTTGCCCCTACCCTAGGGAGGAGTTTCATGGCTGGCAGCACCGGAGAGCGACCTTTTGTCGATATCATTACCAGTGTCCGCTACTGGGTTATTCACGCCCTGACCATTCCCGCTTTGTTTTTGGCAGGCTGGCTTTTTGTGAGCACTGGCCTGGCCTATGATATTTTTGGCACCCCGCGCCCCAATGAGTATTTCACGGCAGAGCGCCAGGAGTTGCCGATCGTCAGCGATCGCTTCAATGCTCTGGAGGAGCTGGAGAGGCTGACTCGCTAAGGGTGGCTGTGGGCAAGTGGTTCATGCATTGTTGCAACTTGTAAATTGATTGAGCTTTTTGCGTAGGGTGATATCTATGGCCAGTAAATCTGATGAACCCGTTTTTTACCCTGTTTTTACCGTCCGTTGGCTGGCGGTGCATACCTTGGCGATCCCAACGGTTTTCTTCTTGGGAGCCATTGCTGCAATGCAGTTTATTCAACGGTGAACCCAATGGCTGATCAACCCGAAAGGAATCCCAACTCCCAACCGGTGGAGCTAAACCGCACTTCCCTTTACCTGGGTTTGCTGCTGGTGTTTGTGGTTGGGCTGTTGTTCTCCAGCTACTTTCTCAACTGAGGCCAGGATCCCACTCTGCTCTTCTTAGAGTTGAAAGGGGCTGGCAAGGGATACAGTTGGCTTTTGGCCAGCTTTTGTTCCCTTATTACCGAAAATGTAATTGCTGCTAGTTCCGTCTTTAGTTCTTTTGGAGACCAGTTGCTATGACCAGTCAAGCAAGGATCCCTTTGTGGATAGTGGCTGTGGTTGCCGGTTTGGGTGTGATCACGGTAGTTGGGCTCTTTTTCTATGGCTCCTATGTGGGCCTAGGCTCTAGTCTGTAGGTTTGAGGTTTTCGGTCTGGTAGTAGCCCCCAATAGGTAGGGGTAAAGGGTCCCATGGTTTTTACGACCTAGCCGAATTCAGTTAGGCTTTGTTGACCCATGGCCAGTGTATCTACCACTTTTTTCGGGGCTACCTACCACAGCGCAATATCGATCCCTTGCCCAGCAGGGATCCCACTTCATTGCAGACCTTAATACTCAACTTAATACTCAATACACAGTCCGAAAAAGCTGCCGCTATTCCTCACCACTGGTTACAACCAGGCGGTGAACCTGGCAGGCGGTGAATCTGGACTTCTCTCTTCTCCCCCTGGAGAGGGTGAAGTTCGCGTTAGCAGGTCAGGGATCATGGGCAAGAGCGCGAATTGCTGAGGACAGGTTCTGCGAGGGAATGTCTCAAACTTATTTAGAAGAGCTATCTCTGTGTTAAGCGAGCATGAACTTTTTTAACGATCCGGGTGGTGGTTGCCGAGAGGGTAACTTAGGCCCCGTAGAATGAATCGCAAAATTCCAGGCAGGACATTCGGACATGGATTACATTCGCACCTTTAACGACGATCCCTGCGAGGGGCATCTTTCGACGCCCATCAGCGATTCTCCTGTCACCCGTCTGTTTATTAACAATCTCCCCATCAACCGTCCTGGCTTATCGCCGCTGTTGCGGGGTCTAGAAATTGGGCTGGCCCATGGCTATTTCTTGGTAGGGCCAGAAATTGTGCTGGGGCCGCTGCGGGATTACCCTGAGGCAGCTAACTTAGGCGGGCTGGTTACGGCGATGGCGATTGTGCTGCTGGGAACCGCCTGCATGTCGGCCTATGGCAGCGTTACCTTCGGAAACAAGCCGGAAACACCGGGGGCCGCTCCTCTGGCTACAGCTCGGGGTTGGGGGGATCTGACGGCAGGATTTTTCTTGGGAGGTATGGGTGGCGTGTTCGCTGCCTATTTCCTGCTGGAGAACTTTGCCGGGATCGACGCCATCTTTCGAGGGCTGGTGAATTAGTTGTCAAGTTTGTCAAGTCACTTGAGAGGAGCAAAATCATGACCGGTTCTTACGCTGCTGCTTATCTTCCTTGGATTTTTATCCCCATTGTTGGTTGGCTGCTTCCTGCAGTGGGCATGGCAGTGCTTTTTTTGTACATTGAGCGGGACTAGTCCCGGAGTGCTTTGATACTCATTAGTGCTGATTAATTTCAATTATTTCAGGCTAGAGATCAACCCCAGATATTGAGGCAGGGATCCCTTTCTTAGGGATCCCTCTCTTTTGGTCAGGATGATTTCCATCCGCGCTACCAGAGTCCCGAAAGGCGAAGGCTGTCCCCTCACCTCTTTTTTTTAGGAAGGGAGCATTTCCAAAGAACTTTAGATTGGAGCAGGATCCGGCGAGCTGATCCCAAGCCAACAAGGGGAAGGGCAGCTTCCGCAATACCCTTGCAACTTCAACGAGAAGGAGGAGTCGATGGCCAGCCTTAACTTTCCAACCCTGCGTATAGGCGATCCCATTCAAGAGGGCAGTTTCCAGGTTTTCCCTCTCTTTTCTCAGGGGGAGCAGGAAGTTGCCTATCGCCTTCCAGATCTGCAAACCCAGGAAGCAACCATCACCGAGGTGAGCGAGGCCGGAGCAGTACCGCACCTGGTTGTGGAAAACCCAGTGAGTTCCTATTGCTGCTGGGAGTACCGAGCAGAGTCCCAGCGGGGCGACCAAGGCTCAGCTCTGTTCCATGACGGGAAGGTGGTTTATCTTTCAGCAGTCTCTCGGCAGTAGTGCCAGGCTTCTCACCTAAGCTGGTTCCCCCTTTGGGGGATCCCTAGAAATTGGAAAAAGATTGGAAAAAGAAAGAAATTGGAAAGAAAAAACATCCTGAGTTAGCTCGGTCACCGCCTGTTTGGCTTCCTGGCGGCCTCGGCAATACCGCTCTAACCGCTCGCTAACGGAGATGGGATCCCCGACGGTCACGTGAACCCCCCGCCAGCCTAGGCGAGGGCGGGCTGGGTAGGATTCCCCTCGAAGGCGGGCCAGCACATCAAATAGAATGAGGGCAGTTTCTGCCAGCCGCTCAAAAGAGGGTTTGCTCAGCAAATACTCTTCCTGGACGGCTACACAGCTTTCCACCAAGCGCATGTGCTGCAGGTAGAGCGTTGCCTGGTGGGCTTTCCAGTCGAGCAACCCCCGCTGCAGGGGAGACAGGGATCCAGGATGCCGCAATTCTTCTCGGTAAATCTGGATCCAGGCGACTTCTTCAATGCGGCGGCAGCGGCTGTTCCAATCCCCCTGGGGAGATAGGCCAAAGTAGGTCTCTGCGGTTTCCAGGGCTCTGTGGAGCAGCCGCTCCAGGCGAGCGTTAAAGTGGCCAGGGGCTAGCCTCTGCTCTATCCGTGGTTCTTCTTCATCTCTCCCAGAGATGAAGGGAGGTAGGTCGTAGAAAGCTTCCAGTTGTCCCAGGAGATGCTGGGCTAGGCGGCAGATCCGCTGGGTGTAGCGAAGGTTGGGGCTCCTGGAGGATCTTGGCTCTGGCTTCGGAGGCGTCAACCCACTCAGGTGCTCAAGGCGCGCCAGCAGGCGCTCCAGCTTCGTCCAGGAGGGATCCGTGTAGTAGTACCGAATGCCAATGGGCAGCAAAATGACGGTCTCTGAGCGACCAGCTTTGGCCAGGTCCTCGGCGCACCAAAAGCACAGCTGAGCCATTCCCGGTTCCAGGGGATTGATCCGTTCGCTGTGGCCGTTGGTGGCTCCTTCTGGGGCGATTGCAAAGGGAAATTGCCCATCCAGGAGCAGTTGCCGGGCCGCCTTTAGCGCCACCCGATCCACCCTCCGACCGCGGCGTATAGGGATCCCGCCCAGGCGAGACAACAGCCACCCCAGCCATTCCCCTCCCCAGAGGGGCATGCCCCGGTCGTAGAGAAAATGGGCGTGAAGGGGTTCTCGAAGGCGGATCCCTTGTCGACGGGCGGCTTCGGGCACCAGGCGAGATAGAACGTACAGGCCCACCAGCGGGTCATCCACCTCCACATGTCGGAAAGCCAGGACTAGGCGAATTTGACCCTCCTGGAACTGGTGGTAGAGCCGCGCCAAGATCTCCGCCCCTGTGGCCTCGATTTTGGCAATGCCGGAAGGAAGCCAGCGCCGCACCCTCACCCGCAAGAGCAGGGGCAGGATCCCGTGGACGAGCCGTAGCACCCAGGCGCTATAGGCGGGCGGAATAAAGTCGAGGGGAGGACGGGCAAAATGGGGCGGTGGTGACAAGAGCAAGATTTGTTCCCAAGGTAGCTCAAGAGAAGAAGTGTAGTTAAACGCAAATCAGATTCATATCCCATCGCTCAGATTATTCATCAAGTCGCTACAGAGATCACTGGATATGCAGCCATTCTCAATCAATAATCAATATCAACAATATCAATGATTGAGATCCTTCCCCTGAGACCCCACGCCGTCGGCGCAACCGCTCTCTACTCTCCTCAAGCCCCCGACCCCTCTCTCACAAGGGGAGATGAGAGTTGGGAATCGTGGCCATGTCGTGCCCTTTACATTGCTTTCTTTGTCTTCCGTTGCAGTGAAGACGCTCTCTTCTCTCTACTTTCGTCTCTTAACTCAAGGTGGCTACAGGCTGGGCCTCTGCCAAGAGCGCCTGAGTTTGCAGGTCGGTGATGGTGACCAACAAGCGCCGCGAGCTATCAATGGCAAATTCGACGCGAAGGCGATCCTCTCCCACGCGGCCAGGGGGCTGCAAACGGGCCAGACAAATTGGTGATGACTCCGTCGAAGTAGCGCGAACGGTTGGGGATCCAAGAGGAGCTAGGGATCGGAAATCGGTTTGCCGGGTGAGTTGACGGCTGCTCATCCGCCCCAGCTCGTCGTAAACCACCTCCGATTGGGCCACCTGGGCCACTTCGCCCACCTCCAGGCGAATCTCCGTTTGTCCGTCGTTGGCCACTTGCAGGATCAAGGGCTCAGCCCGTCGGCAGGGATAGGGGCTGCCCTGTTCGAAGAGGGGGTAGTAGATGTAGCTTTTCTGCAAGGGATCCCAGAGGCGGAGGGCATAGCTGTGGTGCAGGCGATCCTCCAACTTCACCTGGCGGCCCACCTGCAGGGCGCCCAGGGCCACGGCATCGAAGGGGCGTTCGCAGCGCACTTTCTTTTTGCCAAAGTAGGAGCGCAGCAGATCTTGTACTACTGGCAGTTGGGAGCTTCCTCCCACCAAGAGCACCTGCTCAATTTGGTTTTTGCCCAATCCCCTCGCCTGGGCGGTGAGAAGAACGTCGTCCAAGCATTGGCGGATTTGATCCAAAAGCTGGTGGGTTTCCAGGATCTCCTCCAGCTCCTGCCGGTTTAACTTCAGCTCATAAGCGGTTAGGGCTTCGTCGTCAAACCAACTGCCCACCGCTTCCATCTGAGTGGAAAGGGCGATCTTGAGCTGTTCCGCCTGCTCCAGGAGGTTGAGCCAGCCCAGAGCTCCAATTTGCTGTCGGCTTAGCCCCAGTTGCTGCAGTAGGTAGTCGGCAATCCAAATGTCGATGTCCACCCCGCCCACATAGGCATCGGCCTTGGCGATCACCTCCGCTTTGAGGACAGGGCTACCCGCTTGGGGAGCGAGGGTGCGCACCAAGCTGAGATCCAAGGTACCGCCGCCGAAATCCACCACCAGCACTAGGGATCCCGGCTGGCCAACCGCATAGCCCAGGGCTGCTGCCGTGGCTTCATCGACAATTTGAACGGGATCCCAGCCACAGGCACTGGCCACTCCCCGCAGCCAATTGAGGTAGCGCTCAAAAGAGCCGACAGGGGCGGTGAACACCAGCTGTTGCGGCTGCAGGTGTTCTTTCGGGACAGCTTCCATCACCGTCTGCAAAAAAGCTTGGGCCACCCTCTCGGCATCGTAGCGCTCTCCATCTAGAACTCGCGGCGGAGGGACAAACTCCGCCACCAAGTCCCGCTTAAACCCCTGAAACAGCCGTTGCGGATCCACTGCCCCCCACCGACCGGCGCGCACGGTTTCCCCCACCAGGAGCTGGCCTTTTCCCTTCACGTAGACCAAGCTGGGAATAGCCGAGTGGTCTGGGCGAGAGAGGCCGGGAAGAGTGAGGAGACGGGGCACTGCTTGGGCGGGATCCCAAACTGCCACCACCGTGTTGCTGGTGCCAAAATCAATGGCTAGGGTCGCTTTGGGGGCAGGTGCCATCAGCTCAATCCTCCAGGCAGGGAACGGCTGACTTTGGCCGGGCAAAGGATGTGGTCACCGCGGCGGTAGCCGACAAAGCGAATGTAAACGGGATCCCCCTTTTGAATATCCAGCTGATCCGGTTGATGCAGTTGCGGATCAAAGGGGACGGACTCCAGGGGGTTGCCGATGGGCTCATACCCCCAGCGCTGCAGCAGAGCGTCTAAGGAGCGAAACAGAGCTGTCACGTTTTGGGCCGGCCAATCGGGCTTGCGCTGGGCAATCTGGCGGACGGTGGGGTAGCTGGTGAGCAACGGCTGCAGCAGAGAGAAGAGGACTTCTGATGAATCGGTGGATTCCATTTTGTCATTCCCGTTGAGGCGCAGTAGGGATCCCAAATCCCACTGCAGAGCGGCAGCCAACTTTTGCAGTTGCTCCAGGCGCAGGGATCCCCACTTCCCTCGGCGCACCTGATCAAGGGCGCGGCGGCTGATCCCCGCTTGGGCCTGTAAAGCCCGCCAAGAAGACAGGCCAACAACCCGCATCCGCTCCAGCAGGCAATCATCCAGAGGTTTCTTCACCATCGTTTTTGCCAGGGATCCCTACCGATCTTGTCCCAGATTCGGGGCTTGGCTCAGGGATCGGCAAGGCGCAGGGAACGGGCTATAGCTTCCACATCTCGGTCATAGCGCTCGCGCCGGCTGGCCGGGTACACGAACTCAAAGCCAGCTTGCAGCGAAGGGCGGACAACTGTTTTGAGATAGAAAATCCGCTGGCCAAAGGGGTCCGCACCGCTGACACGAACGGGCTCGTAGCCGGAGACCACAAAGAAATCCCGGCCAACAGCTTGGTAAGTAACCCGGCGTTGGTTTTCCCGGCTGCGGCGAAGTTCTTCCTGCAGGGCGCTGGCGGGCGTTGCTTGAAAAATGTTGTACCCACCCCAAACGCGCAGCTCAGCCCCGTCTTGACCGAGAAACACTTGGCCATCGCCGTTGTCGGATTCCCCTTGCGGGATAAAGTCTGCCGGGTAGTCGATGCGGTAGCCGAAACGGGCATTGAGATAGGGCCGGAAACCGGCTTGGGCAACGGGAAGGGCGGGGGCGGGAGCAATGACGGGGATCCCCGCTCCTAGGATCAGTCCGGCAAGCAGACAAGCTAGGCGAGCAGCAGACTTCATGGTTTTGATTGCTCTAATCTGTAGCTATCCTAAGCTCTCTCACCTCCAGCCCCTCTCCTAGGGGGACAGAATTTGGTTTTTCCAAGCTCTTTCCCAAAAGACAAAGGGAATAGGAATCCAAGTTTCACTGCCGTTGAGAATGGGTCGGTTGCGCCGCTTGTATCTGGGTGCCACTTGAAATAGTAGGTATAGCATCTTTTTCGAGAGTTTGAAATAAAATACCGATTTTTGGGCCACTATTTTGTTTTGTCGACCAAGTTTAAGTTTGCCGATCAACATCAGGGTTTTGGCCGGAGCGCAGCCGTTCGATTTCTTCTCTTGCCCGCTGGATAGCGCTGCAATTGTCTACCGCTGCCCAGGTAGAGGCCAGAAACAGCCCAGGGAGAGAAACCTCTCCTTCTTCGTCGCTAAACAACACGCCGATGAAGAGACACCACCCCAGAAAGATCATCAGAGCTTTCCACCGCCGCGTGTAAATGTAGGCTGCAAAAGCAAGCAGAATGGAAAAAAAGATCGCCACCCCCTGAGACTTTTGAGAAAGGGCATAGGTACGACGAATTTCTGCATCCGCTCTTTTTTGATCTTCTTGCCGCAGCAACTCTTGTAGATGTTCGTCCATAGGCCACCCAAACCTGACGGCCTCATCTTAAAAATCCTTGGAAGCCCCCTGTTCAAAGACAATTGTTCGGGATCCCTGTTGGGGGAGAACGGCAGGAAAAGAGAGGAGAGGTTGGCCACCCCCCCTTCTCGAGTTCCCAACTTCTGTAGAATGGGAAAGCTCGTCTCAATCTCTTATTGCAGGCTACAAGGCCCGGACGGACTCTGCCATGACCTCAGCTTCTTTTGCTTTTTCCCCTCGTGTTTTGGATCCCCTTGACCCGCAGGTGCGTCCGGATCCCCAGGGGCGGTTTGGGCCGTTTGGGGGTCGGTTTGTGCCGGAAACCCTGATGAGCGCCCTAACGGAGCTGGAGGAAGCCTTTGAGCATCACTGGCGGGATCCCGATTTTCGCGCTGAGTTTCACAGCCTGCTGCGGGATTTTGTCGGGCGGCCCAGCCCTCTCTACTTTGCCCAGCGGCTAACCGAATACTACGGCGGCCCGCAGATCTACCTGAAGCGGGAAGATCTCAACCACACCGGCGCCCACAAAATTAACAACGCCCTTGGCCAAGTGCTGCTGGCGGTGCGCATGGGCAAGCGGCGGATCATTGCCGAGACTGGCGCCGGCCAACATGGGGTGGCCACGGCAACCGTGTGCGCCCGCTTTGGCCTGGAATGCGTTATCTACATGGGGGCACTGGATATGGAGCGGCAGGCCCCCAACGTGCAGCGAATGCGCCTGCTGGGTGCTGAGGTGCGGGGGGTGGAGGCGGGCACGCGTACCCTCAAAGATGCTCTGTCGGAGGCGATCCGCGACTGGGTGACGAATGTGGAGACCACCCACTACGTCATCGGCACGGTGGCGGGGCCCCACCCTTACCCGAAGCTGGTGCGGGCCTTTCACGATGTCATTGGCCAGGAGACGCGGCAGCAGTGCCAGGAAAAATGGGGAGGGCTGCCGGATGTGTTGCTGGCCTGTGTGGGGGGTGGATCCAACGCCCTGGGCCTGTTTAACGAGTTTGTCCGGGATCCAGGGGTGCGACTGATCGGCATTGAAGCTGCCGGAGAAGGGCTGCACACGCCCCGCCACGCTGCCACCCTCAACCGCGGTCGGATTGGAGTCCTGCATGGAGCCATGAGCTACCTACTGCAGGATGAAGAAGGGCAGGTGCAGGAGGCCCACTCCATCAGCGCTGGCTTGGATTATCCTGGCGTGGGGCCAGAGCACAGCTACCTAAAAGAAATCGGGCGGGCCGAGTACTACGCGGTTACTGACGACGAAGCGGTGGAAGCGCTGCTGCTGCTGTCGCGGCTGGAAGGGATCATCCCCGCGCTGGAGACGGCCCATGCGCTGGCCTACCTGAAAACTTTGGCCCCACAGCTCGGATCCCAGCAACGGGTAGTGGTCAACTGTTCTGGGCGCGGCGACAAGGATTTGAACACCGTTTTCAAGTATTTGCAGCAGAGAGGGCGTAGCTTTTAGAGTACGGTTGTTGTGACCACCAACGGGATTCTCTTGGGTGTTCACCTGCCGAGTTCACTTCACGGTTCGATTGCTGGGTCTTCAAGGACTCCGTCCCGCTAACGCGATTGGACTCCGTCCCGCTAACGCGATCGGCCTGCTCCTGGCTGCGGGGCTGGGCTTGTGGACGGGATCCCTGCCGCAGCCTTCTGAGACAACTGCCCCTGTTCCTCCGCCGGAGTCCATGGGTGCCTCGCACCGCTTACGGGATCGCACTGGCGGGACGGAGTCCGATTCAGAAGGGATCCCCTCTCCCAGCCGGCGACAACCTCTCCCTGACACCCTGCCGGCGCTGGCGCGTCAGGCCATTGCCTACTACTTCGCCACCGGCCAGGTGCTGCCACCTCCAGAGGAGATCCCGCCCCACTGGCGGCGCTCTGCGGGGGTTTTTGTAACGGTGAGTACAGAGGGTCGGCCCCGTGGCTGCTGGGGCAGCTTGGATCCCAGCGGCGAGGACCTGGTCAGGGCCACCATCCGGGCGGCGGTGGGGGCAGTCACCCGCGATTGGCGCTACGTACCTCTGCAACCCGGGGAGCTGGAGTCGGCCTCCATTCAGGTAGCCATTGTGCGGCGGGTGGTGCCCATTGCGTCGGCGGGACGGAGTCCTTTTGCCGCTGTGGAGCAGGTGGATCCCACCCGCATGGGCCTATTTGTCCGCTCTGGAACCCGGGGAGCGGTGTTGCTGCCGGGAGAGGCTTTGACGACAGAATGGCAGCTTGCTACCGCTAAGAGGTTGGCCGGGATCCCTGCCGACCAGCCGGTGGAGCTGTTTCGCGTGGAGGCAGAGCTGTTGCATGAGTTTTGAGGAGGGGGCAGATCTCAACGCTTCGCACTGTTGTCGTGAGTGGCTGGCAGCCGTGCTGGGCAACACTCACGTGCGCTGGGGTTGGTTTGTGGAGGAGACCCTGGTGAAGGTGGAGCGGTTTCCTGCTCACCAGCCCTTGTCCTGGCCGCAGCAGACAGAGCTGTGGCTGGCTCCTGTGGGCTCTGCCCCCCTGCCGCCAGCATCGCCCTGGGTGCATCAGTTGGAGCTGTCGCAGGTGCCGCTGCGGGATCCCTACCCAGGGCTGGGGCTGGATCGGGCCTTGGCCTTGTGGGCTGCCGGGATCCACTACGGCTGGCCCTGTTTGGTCATCGACGCGGGTACTGCCCTGACCCTCACAGGAGCTGACTCTGAAGGATCCCTGGTGGGAGGGGCCATCTTGCCCGGCCTAGGGCTGCAGGCGCAAGCGTTGGCCGACTACACTGCTCGGCTGCCCAAAATCCACTGGGATCCCTGCTCTCCCTTACCCCCTCGCTGGGCCAACGACACCGTGGCTGCCATCCGCAGCGGCATCCTCCACACCCTCTTGGCTGGCTTGCGCGAGTTCATTGCCGACTGGCGTCGCCGCTTTCCCCAAGGCCCCCTGCTGCTGACCGGCGGGGATGGGAAGTGGCTCCACCCTCACTTGGGCCCGCTTGACCCAGAGCTGCGCTGGGATCCCCACCTGGTGTTGCGGGGAATTGCCGGCTGCCGCCAGCTGCACCGCACTGCCCGCCACTCCCCTAGTGCAGAATAGAAAACAGTCTCTCCCAGCCGCCTGCGAGTAACGGCTTCTTGCTTGGGGATCCCATGGCCAACGGCAACTCCTTCGGTGTCCTGTTTTGCGTGACCACCTATGGCGAGTCCCACGGGGGGGCGGTGGGGGTGGTGGTGGATGGCTGCCCGCCGCGGCTGCCCTTGAGCGAGGCCGACATTCAGGCAGAGCTGGATCGGCGGCGTCCTGGCCAGAGCCCCATCACGACGCCCCGCCAGGAAGCGGATCGCTGCCAGATCCTCTCCGGGGTTTTTCAGGGCTTTACGCTGGGCACCCCCATCCACATCCTGGTGCGCAACCAGGATGCCCGCCCCCAGGACTACCAGGAGATGGCCACCACCTTCCGCCCTTCCCATGCCGATGCCACCTACCAGGCCAAGTACGGCATCCGCAACTGGCAGGGGGGCGGACGGGCCTCAGCGCGAGAAACCATTGGCCGGGTGGCGGCAGGGGCCATTGCCAAGAAGATCCTGCGCCTGGCGGCAGGGGTGGAGATCCTGGCCTACGTGCAGCGGGTAAAAGACGTGGAAGCCCAGGTGGATCCCGCTTCGGTGACGGCAGAGCAGGTGGAAGCCAACATCGTCCGTTGCCCCGATCCAGAAGCGGCAGCAGCGATGATCCAAAAAATCGAAGAGGCGGCGCGGGAGGGGGATTCCCTAGGGGGTGTGGTGGAATGTGTGGCCCGCAACGTGCCCCGCGGACTGGGATCCCCGGTGTTCGACAAGCTGGAGGCCGATTTGGCCAAGGCGGTGATGTCCCTGCCGGCCAGCAAAGGGTTTGAGATCGGCTCGGGGTTTGCCGGCACCTACTTGACGGGTAAGCAGCACAACGACGAGTTTTACATGACCCCTGCCGGCTGGCGTACCCGCAGCAACCGCTCCGGCGGCATCCAGGGGGGCATCAGCAACGGAGAAGATATCCTCCTAAGGGTGGCCTTTAAACCCACCGCCACCATTCGCCAGGCCCAAAACACCGTCACCCTCGATGGGCAAGAGACGGTTTTGGCGGCGCGGGGACGCCACGATCCCTGTGTGCTGCCGCGGGCGGTGCCGATGGTGGAGGCGATGGTGGCCCTGGTGCTCTGCGACCACCTGCTGCGCCACCACGCCCAGTGTGGATCCCTGGTCTTGCCGGAGGTGCCCCTCCCTGTCGCCGCTGCTCCCCAGGCCTAGGAGTCCCCGGCTATGGCCAAGGCCAAAACCGTCTGGGAGTGCAGCCAGTGCGGCGAGCGCTATGCCAAGTTTTTGGGCCGCTGCGACCATTGCGGCGCCTGGAACACCCTGACGGAAGTGGTCGTCGCCCCAGCGGCCAAGTCCCCACGGGCCCAAGCCCTCGCTCCTAGGTCCAACCGCGCCAATGGGATCCCCCAGTCGGCCCTCCCCCTCTCCCAGGTCTCCTCAGATCGCCACCCTCGCCTCTCCTCCGGCTATGGCGAGTTTGACCGGGTGTTGGGAGGTGGCATTGTGCCGGGATCCCTGGTGTTGATTGGCGGGGATCCGGGCATTGGCAAGAGCACCCTGCTGCTGCAGAGCGCTGCCCACCTGGCCAAGAGCGGGCCCATCTTATACGTGTCGGGGGAAGAATCAGCCCAGCAGATCAAGCTACGCGCCGAGCGGCTGGGGGTGGAAAGCGAGCAGCTCTACCTCTTGGCCGAGACCGACCTGGAGGCCATCGTGGCGGAGATCCAGGCTCTGCAACCGCAGGTGGCGGTGATCGACAGCATCCAAGCCATCTTCTGGGGGCAACTCACCTCGGCGCCGGGATCCGTTTCCCAGGTGCGGGAATGCACCGGCCTGTTAATGCGGCTGGCCAAAAAACTGGGGGTGGCTCTGCTGATTGTAGGCCATGTTACCAAAGACGGATCCCTGGCCGGGCCGAAGGTGCTGGAGCATTTGGTGGACACGGTCTTGTACTTTGAGGGGGATCGCTTCCAAAGCCACCGCCTATTGCGCGCCGTCAAAAACCGCTTTGGGGCAGCCCAGGAAATGGGTGTTTTTGAGATGACCGCCTCTGGCTTGGTGGAGGTGGAGAACCCCTCGCAGCTTTTCTTGAGCAGCCGGGATCAGGCCACACCCGGAACGGCCACCATCGTCGCCTGCGAGGGCACCCGTCCTCTGGTGGTGGAAGTGCAGGCCCTAGTCAGCCCCACCAGCTACAGTTCCCCCCGCCGCACCTCAACCGGCATTGAAATCAACCGCTTTTTGCAGATCTTGGCTGTGCTGGAAAAACGGGTGGGGATCCCGCTTTCCAAATACGATGCTTACATCGCCTCTGCCGGCGGCATTCAGGTAGCCGAGCCAGCTGCCGACTTGGGGGTAGCAGTGGCCGTGGCCGCCAGCTTCCGGGATCGCCAAGTGGATCCTTTTACAGTCCTGATTGGCGAGGTGGGACTGGGGGGGCAGGTGCGCCCGGTGGCCCAGTTGGAGCAGCGCTTGAAAGAAGCCAGCAAACTGGGGTTTCGCCACGCCATCATCCCCAACAGCCCTGTGTTGTCGGATCACGGCCTGCGCCTGAGTCGGGTGCAGCGGGTGTTGGAAGCCCTGCTGGTGGCTGTGCCCGGTTCCCAGAGCGCAGAGTGAACATCCCCTTGCCTTCCACCCGTCGCCGGCTGCTGGGCTCTGCTGCGCCTATCTCCAAAGGCCAAGCAGGGACTCCGTCCCGCTAACGCGATCGGCATCCGCTGCTTCGGTGGCATGTCCATCATGTTCCCGAAAACTTTTGTTACCCTCGAAAAAGGCTACGCCTGCTGGGCAAACAGCTCGGCAGCCTTAGCTGAGCCCTAGTCCGTAGTTAGCAACACCAGCAAGGGATCCCGGTGAGCATGGTTTCCGCACCCTCCAGCCCAGTCCAGCCCTCGATACCAGAGACGGCATTTCCTCCGCCACCGGATAAAGGCTACACCCGCTGCGCGAACAGCGACCTGGTCATCGAGGATGATGAGCCCGCGGACAGCATTCTCTCCAAAAAGCTGCAGCGCCTGCTCACCAGCGCTCTCTACGCCTCCTTCCAGCCCAAGGCCGAAGACACGGGGGAGCTGATCCCCTTTTTGGCCACAGCCAATATTGGCCTGTTCTCTGCCCTCAAACTGCCCCCCCTGATGCCCGATGTGACGCTCAGCCTGGAGGTGGCTCCCCCCGCCAGCTTTGAGCGCAAGGAAGATCGCACCTACCTGGTCTGGGAGATGGGTAAGCCGCCGGATGTGGTCATTGAGATTGTCTCCAAGCGCAAAGGGGAAGAGCTGGGCCGCAAACGCAAAGACTATGCCCGCGCCGGCGTCAGCTACTACGCGGTCTACGATCGCACAGCGGGCGTAGCCTCTCCCTTGCGGCAACTAAGGGAACTGCAGGGATCCCCTCTGGCCCTTTTTCAGCGGCGGGGGGGTGAGTTTGTCCCCTTCGCGTCCACATGGCTGGAGGATATCGGGTTGGGCTTGACCCTCTGGCAGGGATCCTTCGAGGGCGTGAACACGGAATGGCTACGCTGGTGTGATCGGGAAGGGGAGGTGTTGCCCACCGGGGAAGAGAAGGCTGCTTTGGAACATCAACGGGCCGAAAGAGAACGCCAACGGGCCGAGGCAGAGTATCAACGCGCCGAAAGAGAACGCCAGCGGGCTGAAGCCCTTCTGGAGCTGCTGCGTTCCCACGGCAAAGGACTCCGTCCCGCTAACGCGAAAGGACTCCGTCCCGCTAACGCGATCGCACCGCCGGCAGCCTGAAAAATCCCGTCCCTAACGGGGCTTCCATTGTCCATTGCCTATCCACCGCCATGTCTACCCTCCCCAGCAGCAGCGAAGCCGCCCAACGGGCCGCCCGCCTGGAAAAAGCCCAACACCTGCGGGAACAAGGGATCCCGCCCTATGCCTATTCTTTTCCTGTTACCTATCTGGCTGCCGAGCTGCAGGAGCAATTTGCCGACCTAGAGCCCGGCGGCGAGCGGGAGGATGTGCAGGTGGCGGTGGCCGGTCGGATCCGGGCGCGGCGAGTCATGGGCAAGCTGGCCTTCTTTACCCTGCAGGATCGCTCTGGCACCATTCAGCTTTATCTAGACAAGAAACGGCTGACGGAGCAGATGGGGGAGCTGGCCTTCAAGAACCTGGACAAGCTCATCGACGTGGGCGATTGGCTGGGGGCCAAGGGCTGCCTCAAGCGCACCGAAAAAGGGGAATTGTCGGTGCGGGTGGACGAGTACCAGGTGCTAACCA
Source organism: Thermostichus sp. OS-CIW-32 (assembly GCF_054060415.1). NCBI lineage: Bacteria > Bacillati > Cyanobacteriota > Cyanophyceae > Thermostichales > Thermostichaceae > Thermostichus > Thermostichus sp. OS-CIW-32. The sequence goes on from NZ_JBSSDD010000009.1 coordinate 53,019, forward strand.
AGGCGCTGTTGCCGCTGCCGGACAAGTGGCACGGCCTGCGGGATGTGGAGAAACGCTACCGCCAGCGCTACGTCGATCTCATCGTCAACCCTGAGGTCAAGCAGACCTTGCTCGACCGCGCCCAGATCATCCGCTCCCTGCGGCAGACTCTGGAAGAGCGAGGTTTTGTGGAAATTGAGACGCCAGTGTTGCAGGTGATCCCCGGCGGGGCGGAGGCGCGGCCTTTTGTTACCCACCACAACGCCCTGGATCTGGATCTCTACTTGCGCATTGCCACCGAGCTGCACCTGAAGCGGCTGGTGGTGGGCGGGATCGAGCGAGTCTATGAAATTGGGCGGGTCTTTCGCAACGAAGGCATCTCCACCCGCCACAACCCGGAGTTCACCTCTCTAGAGGCCTATCAAGCCTTCGCCGACTACCACACCATGATGGAGCTGACGGAAACCCTGGTCTGCAACGCCGCCCTGGCGGTGCGGGGATCCCTGCAGCTCACCTACCAAGGGGAAGCCATCGACCTCACCCCTCCCTGGCGACGGGTGACGATGCAGGAGCTGGTGGAGGAGGCCACTGGCATTTTCATCGATGTGGAAAAGGGATGCCCTGAAGAGCTCTTGCCGGCCTTGGCCGCCCAAGGGATCCCCGATCTCTCCCCCCAGGACTCCCCCGGCCAGTTGCTGGTCAAAGCCTTTGAGCACTGCTGCGAGAGCCGCCTGCGCCAGCCCACCTTTGTTCTGGACTACCCCCTGGATGTGTGTCCCCTCACCAAGCCCCACCGCAGCAAACCGGGGTTGGCCGAGCGCTTCGAGCTGTTCATCGTTGGGCGGGAGACGGCCAACGCCTACTCCGAGCTCACCGATCCGGTGGATCAGCGGCAGCGGCTGGAGGCCCAGGCAGCCCTGAAGGCAGCCGGAGATGAGGAGGCCCACTTTCTGGATGAAGACTTCCTCACGGCCTTGGAATATGGCCTGCCCCCCACCGGCGGCCTGGGCGTGGGGATCGACCGCTTGGTGATGCTGCTGTGCGACGCTCCCAGCATTCGCGATGTCATTGCCTTTCCGCTGCTGCGGCCCGAGACGGGAGAAGTGGCGGAGGAGGCTTGAGCCGATCCCTCTAACTGTCCATTCAAATCCCATCGATTTCTAAGAGAGGTTGGAGGTGGCCGCGGCGACGGCGCGGAGCCTTTGGGAAGTGTCTCAACCTATTTTGAAATAACTAGCGATAACGTCTTCCAAAAGCCGACCTTCGTACCCTTGCATCTGGAGGGCAGCCTGGAAATCCTGGCAGGCTCTCTGCCAATCCCCAAGGGCAGTCCGGGCCAGGGCGCGGTTGAGGTGGGCCTTGAGGTGGCAGGGATCCCCCTCCTTCGCGTCAGCAGGGTGGAGCATGATGGCTTGGGTGTAGTCGCGGATGGCCGCTGAGAAATCCCCCTGTTGGGCATAGGCCCAGCCGCGGTTGTTCAAAACCCAGACCCGCTCCTGGGGATCCAGCTCCAGTTGCAGCAGTCGGGTGTAGTCTTCTATCGCTTTGTCCGTCTGTCCCTCGCCATCCCACAGGAGAGCTCGGTGGAGCAAAGCAGAGTGCTCCTGGGGGTTCAAGGCCAGGGCCTGCGTGTAGTCGGCAATGGCCAGCTCAGGGCAATTGGCCTGCCGGTGTAGATCCCCCCGTTGACGGTAGGCCAGGGCAGCATCGGCCACCCCCCAGTTCTGGTCGAGGCTCAGAGCTTGGTTGAGATCCGCCAATGCCGCCTCTTGATCCCCCAAAGCCAGATGCACCCTTGCCCGCAAAGCAAAAGCCTGAGAAGCCTGCGGTTGCTGCTGGATCAGCGCCGTGAAATCGGCCAACGCCCCAGCCAGATCCCCCCTCTCTTGGCGACACAAGCCCCGATACAACAGGGCTTCGGTGACCAGCACTTCTGGATCCCCTGGGCTGGCCAGCTCCAAGACCCGATCCCAATCGGCTATTGCCCCCTCCAGGTTGTGGCGCAGGCGGCGGACTTGGGCCCGCTTCAGGTGGGCCTCCAGATAGAGCTGCCGGGACTGTTCCCCGTCTTGGGCTTGTTCTTGGATGACTTGGTCGAAGTCGGATTCGGCCTGCTCCAAGGCTACGCCCGCTGCAGGAACGGTGCCGCGCACTGCCAACGTCAACAACAGAGAGCCGCGGGCCAAGCGGGCCATCCTGTGTTGGGGATCCTGCTGCAGCAAGCGGTTGAGATCTTGCAAGGCCGCTAAGGACTCCCTCCCGCTTTCGCCAACGGTCTGACCCAACTGCTGCAGGGCCTGTGCGCGGTGCCACAGCGCTTCCCTGTGGTCAGGATCCTGCTGCAAAACCCGGCTGAGATCCTGAATGGCGGAATCCCAGTTGCCCACCTGTCCATGGGCCATGCCCCGTCCCAGCCAAGCCGTCCAGTCCTGAGGATCCTGCCGCAACACCTCGTCGTAGTCGGCAATGGCCTCTGGCCACCGGCCTAGCCGTCGGCACAACTCAGCTCGCTCTTGGCGAAGATCCCGCCGTTCCGGCTGCAAGCGCACCGCCTCGTTCAACTGCTCCAAGGCCGCCTGCAGATCTCCCGTCTGGATTTGGGCCCGCGCCAGATCTCGGCGGATATCCGCCTGGGCCACTGCCGCCCCCAGGGCCAAAGCCTGGTGGTAATCCTGGATGGCCCCCGGCCCATCTCCCAGAGCAGCCCGCACCCGGCCGCGATGGAAATAAGCCAAGCCCGACTGAGGATCCCCTTGCAGGACTTGGTCGAAATCGGCCAACGCCCCCTGCCAATCCCCCAGCCGTTGCCGTGCCATGCCACGGCATAGATGGGCATTCAACAGCAGCTCCGGCCCGCGTGGGATCCCAGGCCTCGCCGCCCACTGCAACACCTGCGAGAAGTCCTCACAGGCTGCCGGCCAATCTTCCCGCTCAACATGGAGTTGGCCGCGGTTGAGGTAGAGCTGAGGGTTCTGCGGATCCCGCTCCAGGGCAGCTGTATAATCCTGCAGAGCCGCCAGGGGATCCCCCAACAGCCAATGGATTCGCCCGCGGCTGCTGTAGGCACTGGCATCTTGGGGATCCAAAGCAATGGCCTGGCTCAAGTCCGACAAAGCCGCTTCAATGTTGCCCAAGTCCAGGTGGGCAATGCCCCGGTTGAGGTAGGCTTTGGCCATTTGGGGATCCAGCTCCAGGGCGCGGTTGAAGTCTGCCAGAGCGCCGCCGGGATCCCCCAGCCCCTGGCGAGCCAAGCCCCGGCAGAGATAGGCCCGCGACAGCTTAGGATCCAGGCGGAGAGCCTGTTCACAATCCGCCAGCGCCGACTCCAGGGCGTTGCTGCTCAGGTAGGCCATGGCCCGCTGCAAGTAGAGATCCGCCTGGGCTGCCGCCTCTGCCTCAGGTAGCTCAGTGGCCTCAGCAGACCGTAGGGATAGGGCCTGAGAAAAATCTTCAACAGCCCCCTGGGGATCCCCCAACGCTTGCCGGGCCAGTCCCCGGTGGTAATAGGCTTTGCCGTGGCGAGGATCCAACTGCAGCGCTTGGGTGTAGTCCTCGACGGCCCCTTGCAAATCTGACAACTGGACCCGCGCCACTCCCCGGTTGAAGTAGGCTTCCCCGTCCTGAGGGTCCCGCTTGATCACCTCGGAAAAATCGGCTGCTGCCCCCTGCGCATCTCCCAGATGGCCGCGCACCACGCCGCGGTTGAAATAGGCCCGCACATCTTCCGGGTTGAGCTCAATGGCCCGCGAATAGTCTTCGATGGCCTGCTGCTGCTGATTGAGTTGCCGGTAAGCATTGCCGCGGTTGTAGTAGGCCACCGCCCATTGTGGGTTGAGGCCGAGAGCCTGGGTGTAGTCGGCAACAGCTCCCTCGTAGTCCTCCAGCCGGTAGCGGGCAATGCCGCGGTTGAAATAGGCGCGGGCGTCCCCTGCCAGTTGAATAACTTGGGTGTAATCTGCGATGGCCCCTGCCAAGTCCCCACTTTTGTAGCGGGCGCTGCCCCGCTGGCTGTAGGCGCGGCTATTTTGGGGATCCAATTGAATGGCCAACGTACAGTCGGCAATCGCCCCCTGGAAATCCCCTTGGCGGGCTTTCTCCTGTCCGCGGGCCAACAGGCGCGTCACCAAAACCTGATCCACCGAAACATCGCCGAGCGTCGCCTCTTGGGGAAAAGGCAACAGGGGCCGCAGCGCCTCCAACACTTCAGCAGCGGACTGGAAGCGCTCTTGCCAGTGGGGGCAGATCAGGCGATCCAAAATCTCGGCCAGCTCCTCGCTGACCTGAACCAAATCCCGCCAGAGCAGTTGGCCGGTGCGGGGATCATCCCGGATCTTATGGGGAGGACGACCGGTGAGGGCTTGGATGGCCAGCACCCCTACGGAGTACAGGTCGCTGCAGGGCTGGGGCTTGCCGTTGAGCTGTTCGGGCGCCATGTAGCCAACCGAGCCAATCACCGTCGCCAACTGAGTTTGGCCGGGGGCATGGCTGACCAACCGCCCCACTTCCTTGACTGCCCCAAAGTCGATCAACACCAACTTGCCATCGGCATCGCGGCGCATCAGGTTGGCCGGCTTGATATCCCGATGGACGATCTGGTGGGCGTGTACATGGCGCAGGATCTCCAAAATATCCCACAACAGTTTCAAAACCTCGGCCTCGCTCAGCGGCTTGCCCGGGATCAGCTCCTGGCTGAGATCATGCCCGGCAACAAACTCTTGCACCAAGTAAAAATCCTGATCCTGCTCGAAGTGGGCCAAAAGGCGGGGCACCTGGTCGAAGTGGTTGAGCCGGTTGAGAACCTTGGCTTCCCGTTCAAAGAGCTTGCGAGCCGTGGCCAACGTATAGGGATCCGTGGAGAGGGGGCGAAGGCGCTTGACGACGCAAGGGCTATCGAAGGTGTCTTGATCCACCGCCTTGTAGGTTACGCCAAACCCTCCTTCCCCGAGGGGATGGAGAATGCGATAGCGTCCCCTGAGCACACTTCCCGCTCTGATCTTGTCTTCCATGGCCAAGTCAGTCCCTGAGCGGCGCAGCCTTTTGCCACTACGAGCTGGCTCGATTCTGCCACAGGCCGACGCCCTTGGGCGGAGCAACCCACAGCTCCTATCCAGGGTCTTTTTCTGCTTTTTCTTTTCGCGATCTTCAATGACTTGAACGATTGGGTCGGAGAGAAACTGCAATCTGACCTCGCCGCTCTTCAAAATCGCTGATCAGCAGTCTCACCTCGATCTGCCATTCCCCCGCCAGGGCTAGGGGCACATTTTCCACCACAAATTGGCCAGGCCCATCCGGCGCTACAGTGCGGCGTAGAGGGGGGATCCCGTGTTCTGGCAGGGAAAACCCAAGGGTCAATTCCTGGGCCGGGACTCCCTTCACCTCAGCCCGAATTTGATTTTCCCCAGGACGACAGGGCAGAATCCTCAGGTGCAGGCTGCCTTCCGGCCAGTTCAAGCTCTCTTCACAACTGGTCTGCCAACCTGATTCCAGGGGGGATCCCATGCCGTGCCTTCCATGACTGGGAGGAGCCTGGGCCACCAGGAAGCTGGTCAAGGCCAGCACCAGCATCAGCCCCACCAACTCCAGGCGGACGATCCGGCGCAGCGACCGGCCCACCGTCTGCCCACCCTGTTGCAATGCCGGCACCAGCCGAAACTTGTTGTGGGCGCCCAGCCCCACCATCATCAGCACCAGCAGCAGCTTGGCCCAGAGATACTGGCCGTAGGGATGATCCCAGTGCCAGCCGCGGTGGATCCCACCCATCCCCACCCCCGCCAGGATAAGCCCCGGTACCGCCCAGGTGGCCACGTCAGAAAACCGTTGGATGATGCCTACAGATGGGTAGGGAGCAGATTCCTTGCCCAGCAGGCGCTCCAGCCCCCACAACCCTCCCAACCAGAAAGCTGAACCGGCCAGATGCAGCCCCAGCAGCGCCATTGTCCCCATCGGATGCTCACTGGTGAGAGCATGGCCAATGGGCAAAAAGGAGCCGAGCACCAACACCGACCCCATACCGCTGGCCCAGACGGCACCTCCCTCACAGGCCCAGATCAGGATCCCTAGCCCCACCAGCCGCAGTCCTGTACCCCAACCGTAGGGAGAAAGCATCACACGCAGCAGCTCTCGCCCATTAAAGTAAGGGTAGAGCTGGGCCAAATGCAGACTGAAGGCCACCACGGTCAAGCTGAGGGTGATCCAAGCTGTCGCAAAAGCCCAAGATAAGGGCTCCGCCCCGCTGACGCGATCGGAATCGGCGAAACTGCTCCGCTGCCCCCGCAACAGTCGCCACCAGCCCAGCACCCCCACCACAAAAAGGCTGCCCAAGTAGATCCCCCAGCGTACCCCCACCAGCGGCCAGTACAAGGGATCCCTTCCTTGGGCGTGAGCTGTCCTCGCCGCCTGCAATTGCCCAGGATCGGCTGCCCCCACCTGGAAGGCAAACGATCCACTCACCGGATGGGAATCGGCAGAAATGGCCCGCCAACTGACGATGTAAACTCCCTCGGGGATCCCCTGCGGCAAATCCCCCTGCGGTGCCTCACCTCTGGTCACCCGATTTTCCAAGGGCAGAGCTCGTCCGTTGCTGTCTAAAACCTGGAGCTGTGTGATCTGCACCGGCTCATTGAAAACCAGCCGCACCTGTGTCGGCGCTTCCTGCAGCACCGCCCCATCCTCTGGGAAGGTGGAGAGCAAGCTGGCATGGGCAAAAGCGGGCGGGATCCCGGCCACCCACAGCAAGGCGCAGAGGATCCCAGACCAAATCCAAGCAAAACCCCTTTTGGGATGAAACATGCTCCTAAGCAGACCGCTTAGCGGGTACCGTGACCATGCCCATGTCCATGCCCGTGACCGTGACCCTGTCCACTGTCTCCACCCGTCAGCTTCAGCAGCGGAGCCGGCTGCGGCAAACTCTTGGGATCCTCGCCAGGCTGAGCCACCTGAATCCAGCGGTACATGCCCTGCTCGCACTCCTGAATCACTGGGATGGGGATGACCTCACCGGGGCGATTCGGCAGCTTGAGGCTGATGCTGAACTCATCCATGAACTCATCGGGCAGCGAGCCGCCGCTCCAGATCACCTCGGCAACCGTTTCGGTAATCATCTTCCCATGCGACTCATAGGGGGTCTCCAGCGGCTTTTTGACCGTCTCGATTTTCCACAGGGGATGCACCATCGGCTTCACAGAGACGAATCCCTCCGGGATCTGCACCCGCAGGCGCACGGTCGGGGATCCATCGCAGCCATGGGGCACCCGAAAGGTGAGCTTGGCAAAGCTGCCCGCCGGGGCCTCTTTGGGATGGACGGTGACATGGGCCCAGGCAGAGGAAAGGGGTAAAAAACTCATTCCCAGGGCCAGCAGAGATTTCTTGGCCAGGGTCAAGTAACTTTGCAGACTGAACATTCGCAGATGCTCCTTACAAGCCTGTAGAGAAAGAGAAAAATGCAGTGTTTGTTGGTCAAAACCTAGGGGTGGTGATGGGATCCGTGGGATTCCGTTACGCTCATGCTGTGCTGTCCCCAACTGGCTAGGCCCATCGACACCAGGCCGGCGCTGGCCAAACCCATCGACACCAGCCCGAAGGAGAGCGCTCCCATAGCCACCAGGCCAATGGAGAGGATGCCGTGGGTCACCACGCCGATGGCCACTACCCCATGGGCAGAAATGCCCACCGCCACCAAGCCATGGGCTCCCACGCCAACCGACAAGATTTTGCGGCGGGATCCCTGTCCTTCACATCCCTGCTCGTGAGGCAGCCGCTCCGCCGGGCTTTCCTGAAGCAAGGCTGGATCTTGAGTCCTCTCTTTGGACACTAGCCTCTACTCCAGTTGTGCTCAGCGCGATCCAAAACGTAGGCCGCCACCGCCTCGATCTCCTCCGGCTTGAGAATCTTGGCAAAAGCCGGCATGGCCCCTTTGCCGTTTCTCACTTGGGCCTGGATCAGCTCAGGGGTGTCTACGTGGTACTCATGAAGAGCCGCCAGAGAAAGGTTTTTCGCTGCCACCAAAGTGTTGCGCCCGTTCAAGTGACAACCCACACATTTGGCCTGAAAGACCTTGGCTCCCAAGGCCAAATCAGGCTCAGCAGAAGCCATTTGCGGGCCTAAAAAGAGGGCAAATACTGCCACCAAAAGCCCGATAAAAAGGTTGATCATTCGCATTTTCATCTCAGGGACTGACCGAAAACTAGCCTTTAAGGCCCGCCCATTATCCCAAGCCCGTTGGGCCAGGTCAAAAGACGGCCTGTCGAGCTTCCCCCGGCTACCATAAGGTCAGGATCCCCCGAAGCCATGAGCGGTCTGCCCCCCGATTTCATTCAGTTGGTGCGCCAAAAGGCCGACCTCGTGGAAGTGGTGGCCGAAAAAGTGGTGCTGCGCAAGCAGGGAAAGAACTTCGTTGGGCTTTGCCCTTTCCACAACGACCACAAACCCAGTTTTCAGGTCAGCCCCAGCAAGCAGATCTACAAGTGCTTCTCCTGCGGGGCAGGGGGAGATGTGCTGCGCTTTGTCATGCAGACCGAGCATCTCTCCTTTGCTGAGGCCGTGCGCCACTTGGCGCGGCGATACCACATACCTCTGCCCACCCGCAATCCCGAGGCGCAGCCCTTGGGATCCCTTGATGAGCGGGAGCTCTCCCACCGGGAAAAGCTGCTGGAGATTTTGGCCATGGCTGCCGATTTTTATCGGCATGCCCTCCGATCCCAACTAGGATCCGCCGCCCGCCAGTACCTGCACAGCCGCCACCTGAGCGAAGAAACTTTGCAAAAATTTCAAATCGGCTTTGCTCCCCCCGGCTGGCAATCTCTCTACGAATACTTGGTCAACCACAAGCGCCAACCGGTCAAACTTTTAGAAGAGGCTGGATTGCTGGTTCCCCGCCAGCAGGGATCCGGCCACTACGACCGCTTTCGCAACCGGATCATGCTGCCCATTTTCGATGTGCAGGGGCGGGTGATCGGGTTTGCCGGCAGAGCCTTGGGGGAGTCAGGACAGCCCAAGTACCTCAACTCTCCAGAAACAGAGCTCTTCAACAAAAGCCAGGTGGTCTATGGTCTCAACTTTGCCCGCGATGCCATTGCCAAGGCCGATCAAGTCCTGGTGGTGGAAGGCTATTTCGATGTCATCGCCCTGCATCAGGCGGGAGTTGCCTATGCTGTAGCGGCCATGGGCACTGCTTTGACACCCCACCAGGTGAAGACCCTGCTGCGCTACACCCAGTCGAAGCGGCTGATCCTCAATTTTGATGCGGATCGGGCCGGTTTGAACGCCGCCAACCGAGCCATTGAAGCCGTTGAAGAACAAGCGCGGCGCGGAGAAATTGAGCTGCGCATTCTCACCCTTCCTGAGGGCAAAGATGCCGACGAGTTTTTGCGGGAGCACAGGGGCTCCGCCCCGCCGACGCGAGCGGTTTCTGAACTGCAAACCCTGATTGAGCAGGCCCCCCTGTGGCTGGATTGGCGAATTGAACAGGTGTTGGCCGGTCGGGATCTGAGCCGGGCCACCGATTTTCAGCAGGCCCGTCAAGCCCTTGTGCAACTGCTGGCCGGTTTGGGTGGACAGTGGCGCTCTTTGTATTTGCACAAAGTGGCAGAACTGCTCAGTCGGGGCAATGGTCGCCTCAGTCGAGATTTGGAAGAAGACCTGCGCCGAGCCGTGCGGCAGTACCGCTGGGCCAAACCCCAGCAACCTTCCCTCAATAAGGGATCCAAACTCTTGCAATCTGAGTCCCATCTTTTGCAGATCTTTCTGCATTTTGGCGAGTATCGCCACGAAATTCGGCAAACTTTGCTGGAGCGAGAGCTGCAATTTAGTTTTCGCCCCCACCGGGAGCTGTGGCAGCGGATCTTGGAGCTGATCTCGGCACAGCCGGAGCTGGAAGACCGGGGAGAGACTTTGCTGACGGCTTTGCGCACCCTCTGTGCCCAAGATGAGCAGCTCAACGAGCGCCTCAGCCATCTGCTTTGGCTGGACGAAAACACCCGCGTAGCCCTGATGCGTCCACGGATGGTGGTGCGGGCCGCCATTGCCAACATGGAGCTGGAAATTCGCCAGAAGCGCTACCGCTACTGGACCCAACTGTGGGATCAAGCCTTTTCCGAAGGCAACACCGCCCTGGCCGCCCAGTACCAGGCCAGCATCCAGCAGGAATACCAGGCGATTCAGGCGCTGCAGCGGCAGGTGCAACTGAGCCTGGAAGACACGTCGGAAACCCCACTGGCCGAAGATTTATAGTCATTTCGATTCAAACTAGGACACTAAACCCATAACCCCATACGCGGCCAGAAGGCTTCTCTCTATAGCCCGAGTGTCTCACCCTAAACTGAACAGCACTCTAAACTGAACGACTGTAGTGGCTGATGGACGGCCTGTTGGTGCTCAAAAGGGCTTCGCTCCCCTAGCGCGAGATCAGCTCCGCTTGCAACCGCTCCCGGGCCACCTGCAAAGCCTCTGCCAATTTCTCCGGCTGTTTGCCCCCAGCTTGGGCCAAGTTGGGCCGTCCGCCACCACCGCCCCCAGTCAGTTTGGCGATCTCGCCGATGAAGGATCCCGCCTTCAGGCCAAGTTGCTGCACAGCAGGGCTAAAGGCAGCCACCAGGCTGACCTTACCGGCTTCCGGCACCGATCCCAGCACCACTGCCCCTTCCCCCAGCTTGTGGAGCAGATGCTCGGCAGCGGTTTTGAGGGCCTCAGGGGTGGTGGATCCCAGCTCGGCCACCAGCACCTTGAGATCTCCGACGGCAACCGCCTGGGCCAGCAGACCTTCGGCCTGTAGCAAGGCCAACTGGCTGCGCACCTCTTCCAGTTCCTTCTGGGCAGCTTTCAGCTCCGCCTGTAGGGCGGCAACCCGCTCCGGCAGTTCCTGGGGCTTGGCTTTAAATTGAGCGCTCAGCTCCCGCACCACCCTGTCCCGTTCGTTCAGGTATTCCAGTACAGCCGGCCCGGCCACGGCCTCGATGCGGCGGATCCCAGCAGCCACTCCCGTCTCGGCGATGATCTTGAACAGGCCAATCTCAGCGGTGTTGTTGACGTGGGTGCCGCCACACAGCTCCATCGACACCCCCGGAAAGTCGATTACCCGCACCTCGGCGCCGTATTTTTCCCCGAACATGGCCACAGCACCTCTGGCTTTGGCTTCGGCCAGGGGCATGATCGCCACTTGAGCAGCATGGGCCTCGGCAATCCAGGTGTTCACCAAGTTCTCGATCTGTTCCAGCTCCTCAGGGGTGACTGGCCGGGATAGGGTGAAATCAAAGCGCAGCCGGTCAAAGGCCACCAGGGATCCCGCCTGACCAATCGAGGGATCGACAATTCTTTTCAGGGCTGCCTGCAGCAGGTGGGTGGCGGTGTGGTGGGCTTGGGCGCGCCGCCGACAGGCCAGGTCGATTTGGGCTTGGACGGGATCCCCCACCCGCAGGATCCCGCGTTCCACACGGCCAAAGTGAACGAACAGATCCCCTTGCTTTTGCACATCTTCAATCCGCACCAGCAGGCCGTCCCCAGAAAGGTAGCCCCGGTCGCCAATTTGCCCGCCGGACTCGGCGTAGAAGGGCGTGCGATCCAAAACGACCTGCACTGCTTGCCCTGCCTCCACTTGGGGCACCGATTTTCCCCCGACCAGCAGGGCCTCGACCACGCCGCGGGCAGAAGATTGGCTGTACCCCAAAAACTCCGTTTGGCTGAGGAAATCCGCCAGCTCGTCCAGGGATCCCTGGGCCGTGAGATCGATGGTTTGGTGGGCGGCGCGGGCCCGCTGCCGCTGTTTCTCCATCTCTTGCTCAAAGCCCTCCAGATCCACGCTGAAGCCGTGTTCCTGGGCAATTTCTTGGGTTAGCTCCAGCGGAAAACCGTAGGTATCGAAGAGCTTGAAGGCGTCGGCGCCGGAGATCTGCTTTGGCGAGCCGCTGTCACGGCGGGAAGATTCGACGGCAGTAAACAAATCCAGCAGTAGCCGTTCCCCCCGCTCCAGGGTTTTGAGAAATTGCTCCTCCTCCCGTTGCAGCTCGGTCTTGATCAGGGTTTCTCGCTCCCGCACCTGAGGATAGGCAGCCTCGGCCAACTGAATCGCGGTCTCGATCACCGGGATGGTGAAAGGCTCGCCGATCCCCAGCAACCGACCGTGGCGCACCATCCGCCGGATCAGCCGCCGCAGCACATAGCCCCGATCCACATTGGAAGGGAGCACCCCATCGGCAATCAAGTGCATCACTGCCCGCGCGTGATCCCCGATCACCTTCAGAGAGATCTGCTGCTCCGGGTTGGCCTTGGAGTAGTTCAGCCCGGCGATCCCAGCCGCCGTCTGAATGATGGGAAAGATCAAGTCCGTCTCGTAGTTGTTGGGCACCCCCTGCAACACTTGGGCCAACCGCTCCAACCCCAGGCCGGTGTCGATGTTTTGCTTGGCCAGCGGCATCAGGTGACCTTCGCTATCCCGGTTCAGCTCCATGAACACCAGGTTGTAGATCTCCAGAAAGCGGGAGTCATCCTCCAAATCGATCCGCTCATCCCCCAGCTCTGGCTTGAAGTCGTAGTAGATCTCAGAACAAGGGCCACAGGGGCCGGTGGGGCCGGCAGCCCAGAAATTATCCGCCTCTCCCATGCGCTGGATGCGGTGGGCCGGGATCCCTATCTCATCTCGCCAGAGGGCAAAAGCCTCCTCATCTTCGCGAAAGACGCTCACCACCAGCCGTTCCGGGGGCAGGCCGAAAACCTCCGTCACCAGCTCCCAGGCCCAGGCAATGGCCTCTTTTTTGAAGTAGTCGCCAAAGCTGAAGTTGCCCAGCATCTCGAAGAAGGTGTGGTGGCGCGCCGTTCGGCCCACGTTCTCGATGTCGTTGGTGCGCACACATTTCTGGGCCGTTGTAACCCGTGGGTACTCCGGATCCCGTTGCCCCAGGAAAATAGGCTTAAAGGGCAACATGCCAGCAATGGTCAGCAGCACCGTTGGATCTTCTGGCACCAAGGAGGCGCTGGGCAACACCTGGTGGCCCCGCTGGGCGTAGAAGTCCAGAAAAGTTTGCCGAATGGCGGCACCGGAAAGCGCTGGAAACATGACAGGCGAAGATGGCTGTATTCATCAATTCTAAGTTTTCCCTCTGCAGGGCAGTCCAGCCCTTGTTGTTCTCCTCTGTTCCACCAAACCCCATCCGCCGAAAACCTAAGCGATTTGCCCGATTAACCTCAGGGCGGGCAGACGCTAAGATCAGCCTATCTGAGGCAGTTGTGCAAGATTTGTTTCTTCTTGGTCTAACCTGTATGTATCTCTCACAACTTGCCTGCCGACTTCTTGGCTCCGTCTCGGTTGTCCGGATCGCCAGCCGGTAACCCCAAACTGGTATGCCCACTTGCTACTGCCTTAACCCTGCCTGTTTGCAACCGGAAAACCCGGCGGACGCTTCTACCTGTGTCTCCTGTGGCCATCCCCTGCTGCTGCGCAATCGCTACCGGGCCTTCAAGCGCATCGGCCAGGGGGGATTTGGCTCTACCTTTTTGGCGCGGGATGAGGACATGCCCTCCAAACCTTGGCGGGTGATCAAGCAGTTGCGCCCGGTCGAGGGATCCCCGCAACTGGCCAAGCTGGCGGAGGAGCTCTTCAATCGCGAGGCCCAAGTGTTGGAGCGCCTGGGCGAACATTCGCAGATCCCCAAGCTCTACGCCCACTTTCAGGAAGGCGGCAAGTTCTACCTGGTGCAGGAATTTATCCAGGGCACCACCCTCTCCCAAGAAATGCGTCGCAATGGGCCCTTCTCCGAAAAACAAACCCGGCAGGTGATGCAGGAGGTGCTGCTGATCCTCAGCTATGTCCACAGCCACAACACGGTTCACCGAGACATTAAACCCGCCAACCTGATTCGTCGCAAAGAAGATGGCCGATTGGTGCTGATCGACTTTGGGGCCGTAAAGGAACTGGGGCCAGCCCAGGAGCAGGCGGCAGAAGTGACAGCAATCCGCTCCCTTGGCTTTTCTCCCCCGGAGCAAGTAGCCGGCCAGGCGGTCGGTCCCTCTAGCGATCTCTATGCCTTGGCTGCCACCTGCATCAACTTGATGACGTTAGAATCTCCGGCCAAGTTTTATAACCATGAAACGGGACAGTGGGATTGGTCGGATTGCCTGCGGCTCAGCCCGGAATTCGACGCCATTCTGCACCGCATGTTGCAGCCGGCCATCAATCAGCGCTTTGCCACCGCCACCGAGGTCTTGCGGGCGCTGCAAGGGATCCCGGTGGAAGAGGCAGGCGGCCCGATCTCTCAGCCGATTGTGTTGCCCAACTCCCCCCTGTCTGCCAATCCCAGCACATCGGTGATCTCCGGCTACTGGGCCAAGCGCCGCTCAGGCGGTTTCTCGCCCACACCCCTACCTCAGTTCACTGCAGGGGGAATGACAGCCAGCAGCCCGCTATCCATCCCCTCTGAGTGGGGGAGCACCACCGGTTTTACCCAACTGGGCCGAGCCAGCAGCATCACAGGCGGCGGACGGATCAAGCCGGCTACCCCACCGCGGATCCCTTCCATGGCGGGAGCGGATCTGCGGGGAAAGTCCTTTGCCAACCAAAACCTAGCCGGCTATGATTTGCGCCAGGCCGATCTGCGGGGGGCCGATTTCTCAGGGGCCAACTTGCAGGGGGCGGATCTGCGCGGCATCCTCTTCAACACCCCTCAACCCCATTGGCTACGGGTTTTGAGCCAACTGTCTGGATCGGCCAAAACATTGGGAGGGATCCTGACAGGCTTGGGGGGGCTGCTGGGCTCAGGGATCCTGGCCTTTTTGCTTGTCCGCCTGACCACGGGCAATTTGGTTTATGCGTTAGGAGCGGCTGGGATCGCCTTGGTGGTGGCCAGCTCGGTGATCTGGTCGATGGGCGGTGGGGTTCGTTTGGCTCGATACCCAGAAGAAAAGAGCAAGCGCTTTACCAACTTTTGCAAAGCAGATCTGCGGGGGGCACGGATGGACGAGAAGCTGCGGAAGTTTGCCCGCCGACAGGGGGCCATCTTGAGTTGACGCAGGGCGGATTGCGGATCTGGCGGATCTGGAATTTTGCGTTGCGATCTTTAACTTTATAGATCTTTAATAGTTTTATAGTTGTTTCAGGTTAGGATGAGACCTCTGGGCTACTGCTCGCGCCAGCGGGACGGAGTCCTTAGAAAAGCCTTCTGGCCCTCCGCATTCAACGCTTTGTCCTAGTTTGAATCGAAATGACCACAAAACCATAAAAGAGAAAAGTTCAAGAGCTCAAGCCATTGAAGGGGGTGGAGAGGCCCATCTGCGAAGCGATTGATTGACCTGTTCCATCAAAGCTCGGCAGGCTACGGTTTTGCCCTGTTGCCGATCCCCAGCTTGGTCGTAAAAGACAATACCATCGGCCCGAGAAAGGCCCAACGCCAAGAACAACAGCTCCAAGACCCCAAAAGAAGCGGTTTCCAGCTCCGGCGCTCGATCCTTAAGCTCTGCCAGCGTGGTGTGGGCATCTTCCAGGTGGCCGAAGGCCGGGATCCACAGATGGGTCGTCGGCTGGGATCCCTCTGAGGATGAGTCGCCAGCAGCAGGATCCTCGACCACCCGCACCGTCAGCCAGCCGCCATCGGGGTAGCGCAAGGTGGTGTATTGCAGGTGATCCAGGTGTTGGGCCACCTGAGTGAGCACATCCGCCACCTGTTGCATCGCCGCCGTTGGGATCCCATTTTGCGGAGCGGTATCCACAAGGGTTGCGGCCTGTGCTGCCAAACTAACCACCATGATTGACAACAATCCTCGTCCACATCCAGAATAGATATTCGCAGCGATTGGGGCTGTAGTTCAATTGGTTAGAGCACCGCCCTGTCACGGCGGAAGTTGCGGGTTCGAGCCCCGTCAGCCCCGTACTCCTAAAACACTCTAGCTTAGTCGCTCCCCTGCAGCCCTCACATTTCCAGACTGATCTGATTTCTTGATTTCTGACGGTGACTGCTGCACAATGCGGCCGGCTCAGGGTTCAAGTTTCGGCGGTGGGGTATGGAAAGCCCGCCCTAAAATGGGGCTTAGTCCAGGGGAAAAACCATGCAGTATCGCAGATTTGGGCGTACCGAGCTGTCTATGCCCGTGCTGAGCTGTGGTGGCATGCGCTATCAACACAGTTGGCAAGATACTCCTTGGTCAGGGATCCCAGCGGCAAGCCAGCAGAACCTGGAGGCGACGATTCGCCGGGCCTTGGAGGTGGGCATCAACCACATCGAAACTGCCCGCGGCTATGGCACTTCTGAAATGCAGTTGGGCCGCATTTTGCCGCTCTTTCCCCGGCAAGATCTGATTGTGCAGACGAAAATTGGCCCCAGCGCCGACCCGCAGCAGTTCCTGGCCAAGTTCGAGCAATCGATGAGCTACTTGAACCTCGATTATGTGGATCTGCTGGCCATCCACGGGTTGAATACCTGGGAAGACTTGGAGCACAGCCTGCGTCCAGGGGGGTGTCTGGAGGTGTGTCAGCGCCTAGTACGGCAGGGACGGGTGCGTTTCGTTGGCTTCTCCACCCATGGGCCAACGGAGTTGATTGTGGAAGCCATACAGTCAGGGGGCTTCGATTACGTCAACCTGCACTGGTATTTTGTCAACCAGACCAACTGGCCTGCCATTGAGGCCGCCGCTCAGCAGGATATGGGGGTATTCATCATCAGTCCCTCGGATAAGGGGGGCAAGCTTTACGATCCGCCCGCCAAGCTGGTGCAGTTGTGCCAACCCCTCAGCCCGATGGTCTTCAACGACCTGTTCTGTCTGTCCCATCCCCAGGTTCACACCCTCAGCATTGGGGCGGCCCGACCCAGCGATTTTGATGAGCACCTGCGGGCGGTGGAGCTGTTGGATCGGGCTGATGAGCTGTTGCCGCCGATCCTGGCCCGCCTAGAGCAAGCTTTGATCGAGCAGGTGGGGGAACACTACGCCAAAACTTGGCACCAGGGCCTGCCTCGCTACGACCAAACCCCCGGACAAGTGAATATCCCGTTCATTCTGCTGCTGCGCAATTTGGTCTTGGCCTATGACTTGGTGGACTATGCCAAGAGCCGTTACAACCTGTTGGGCAATGCCGGCAGTTGGCTCCCCGGCCAGCGGGCAGACAAAGTGGATGCCGAAGCCCTGCGACCTTATCTTATCCACAGCCCCCACCGCGACCGGATCCCGGCTTTGTTGCAAGAAGCCCATCGCCTGCTCTCTGGAGCTGAGGTGAAGCGCCTATCTCAGAGCTAGCTTGCTCAGGGATCCCCCCGTTTGACGGTCGAGATCCGGTGGAGAAGATGATATGGCAAGGTTTACTCTTTAACCGCAGGAAAAAAAGAGTTGTCAGTTCCCGCCAGCGGCTCCTTATCTCATTTGGGTAGCTCGTGTTAGAGTCTGAGCATGCGTTGAGACGGCTGCAGCAGCGACAAGAGATCGCAAGCCAGTGGATCGAGAGAGTTCTGAGCTGCCCTGACTACGTACAAGTGGATCCCAAAGATCCTCAGCTCAAGCAAGCCTATGGTCGAATTCCGGAGTACGGCAATCGCCTCCTGAAGATTGTTTACGATGAATCAACGGATCCTTGGACAGTGGTGACTATCTTTTTTGATCGAACAATGGGGAAAAAGCTGCCATGAGACCTTTCATCGAGTTTGATCCTGATGTGGATGCTGGATATATTCGTTTGACAACAGCTCAAGTCCAAAGCTCAGAGGAGATTGCCCCTGGGGTTGTTTTGGATTTCGACAAGGAAAATCAACTGGTTGGAGTTGAGGTTCTCTCTGTTCATCGACAAATGGATAGCGACATTAAAATGCTTCCGCAAGAGATTCAAGACTACATCGTTTTATTGAGAAACTCCGTGTTGCAAGAACAGTTACTGAGTTAGATGAGAGTCTGGCAACACTAGCCCCACCGCATCTGTAGACGCAAGAGGAGTACCATTGCGATGGCCAGCCTTTTACTGTGGCCTGTTTGGCATGGTTGTAGGTGATTGAGATAACAGTCGCCGACCTTTCGGATTGCCAACGGATGTGCCGTCACTTTTATCGGATAGGCCGCACTCTCTTGGATCTGGACGCTGCCAAAACCGTTCGGGATCAACCCACCTGGTTTGAGGCTCCATCTTAAGGTCAGGGGCAGGAACCTGTTTGCCAGCAGCCTCAATTCCCTTGGACAGAGTGCTCTCAGCCACCCAACCCCATCGCTTCAATTTGATGAATGTAGTCGGGGGGAAGCCCATGCTCTCGTGCCCCCTTCAAGATTCCTTGAAGATATCCCTCGCTTGGGATCAATGAATCATCAATGAATGAATCTCCCGCCACGTAAGTCATTGCTTCGATCACTTCACCCTCATCGCTTCGAACCTGAACCTGCTGGCGACGGTAATGACCTCCCGGAATTCCTTCATACCGATCCATCCTCTCCAGCCTGTCCGAGCTGCACAGATAGGCAACTCCCCACACAACCCCAGAGGGATCCCGGACAATGTTGGCCTTGCCGGTTCCATCGTTGCCGCGCTTGTTGAACGTCAGGCGGTATCCCTGCAAACGAGCACGCCTAGCTTCCTTGAAATCAACAGCACGGTGTCCCATCTGCTGGGCATCTAGGTTACTTCCGTATGCAAAATACCACTGCTCACTCATCTCTAGTTCCCTTGGTGTCGGGTGAACCCGCCTACCCAGAATTACACTGAGATATTGAGCACATTAGCATCACGGGATCCCGCCCCTCCATGAGCTACTTGGTTATCGACACCGAGGGCAACCCCAACCTGGAAGAGATCGCCCTTATCGACAGCAGCGGCAAGCTTATTTACCATGCCTACACCCAAGAATACTCGCCCCACCACCCCCAGCCCAAGCCCCTGACCCAGATCGTTGCGGATCTACAGCGCTTGACACAAGGTAAAACCCTTGTTTTCCACCATGCAGATCACGACCTAAAAATCCTTAAACAAGCCTTTGACCAAGTTAACCAAGATTGGCTTCCTAACCCCATCTTCTGTACTTGGTCAGCCGCCAAGCAATGTTTTCCCAACCTCGCCGGTTACGGACTCGAGTACCTGAGCAAACATCTTGGGATCCAACTGGAGAGCGGTTACTTCAACTCCAAACTGGCCCACGACGCCAGCTACGATGCCCTCTTTACCTACCACCTCTATCGCCACCTCACCCACGCTCAGCTCAAAGCCCAGAATGTTCCCAATCCTTTCGCCAACAGCAGAGTTGACAATCCCTTTCAGCATTATCCCGACGAGACCACCATCTATCAGCCTCAGTACCAGCAGCTCACTGCCACCCTACAGGACATCCAACGGGATCCCAACCACCAGAGCCGAGGGGTTGTCTTACTGGGAGAACCTGGATCCGGCAAGACCCACCTGATCATGCGGGTGGCCCAAAACCTCCTGCGCCACAACCGTCTCCTGTTTATCCCTCAGCCCACTCATCCCGACAACATCTACCACCACATCTACAGCCACACCCTGGAATCCCTGCGCGAACGGGTAGATGCCCATCACCACACCCAGCTCGACTACTTGATTGCCAAGACCTTTGTGGAAATCTTGAAAACCTTCCCCCAAACCTCAAAAACTGAAGAGCTTCTCTCCCTTCTCACGGCGGATCCCCTCAACCTCTTTCATCGCCTGGGAGCAGAAGGCACCGAGCGTCGTCGTCAACAATGGCAAGCCATTGAAAAACAGGTTCTGCGCTGGTGGGCAGAGCAAAACTTCCTTACCGGTTCCACCGAAAACATTCTCAAGGGCATCATCAAATACTGCAGCTACAGGGATCCCAACCGCCGTCAACAGATCATCCGCTGGCTCAGCGGTACCGACCTGGATCCCGAGGATACCGGCTTGATTGGGTTGCCCCCCTGGAGTGCAGATCTCGACCGCAACACCTTTGCTCTAGAAGGAATGAAAGTCATCGGCAGGCTCTCGCTGCTTGACCGACCTCTCATTATTGTCTTTGACCAATTGGAAGCTTTGGGCCGAGAAGAAAATCGAGATATCCTCCTCAACTTGGGCGATGCCCTGAAAGAGCTTTTTACCCGTATCCCCAACAGTCTGTTTATCCTCAATCTGTTCCCCGACCGTTGGCAACATTTCCAAACCCAATTTGACCGGGCTACCGTCGATCGCCTCTCCCAAACCGTCCTCTCCCTAGATCTCCCCTCTCTTCCCCAGCTTCAAGCCCTTCTCCAGAGCCGCCTGCCTTCAGGGATCCACCTCCAAGCTCTCTTTACCGCCGATGACCTCAGCGATATCCTCAGCCAACCCTCCATCCGGGCCATTCTCAACCGGGCCTCAGCCTACTATCGCCACTACATCAACGGGATCCCTCTCCCCCCACGGGTACAAGCTCTGCCCACTGCCAGCAATCTAGCCGCCCGTGTCCAGCGGCTCGAAACTGAGCTGCAAACCCTCAAACAACTGCTCATCCCCCTTCTGCCTGCCCACGGCCCCTCCATCGTTCTATCTCCACCCCTTCGGGATCCCAGCCCATCTGCCGATCTTGTTGAGACGCTGGATCCCTATCTCCGCACCACTGAGGCTCAGCTCCGCGCCGCCTATCCCCAAGAGGCGATCATCGACAGCACAGCCGATATCGGCAAATTGCGCACCATCGGCAATGCCCTACAAGGGATCCATCCTGTCCCCATGAGTGCCCTGAAGCTGGGCAAACACAAGCTTCCAGATCACCTCTATTTCCCCAGACAAAAGCGGGTGATTGCCTTTATCCAAGTGGATCCCGGCAGCATGTATGGGCAGGTCAATAACTTCAACCAATTGGTGATTGCTCACCCTAAGCTTCAGTTTCTCTTGCTGCGGGATGCCCGCCTCAAGCCTCCTTCCAAAAAGGCTACCGCCACCCAAGCGGCCTTGGCCGCCCTCAACAACAGCCCCAATGGCAAGTATGCTCTGCTCACCCAAGACGACCGCATCCATCTGGAGCTTATGCACAGGATGATCACCGACATCCAAAACCGCGACCTGGAAATCGACCTGACCCAAGCCGTTCGGTATTATCTTGACCACAGGGATCCCCCCCTTATTGCCTGGATCCTGGGCCGTGATTAAGCGCTCCAGATCCGTCGAAACCCCATGTTGTTCAAGGTCGGCTCCGCATCGGGATCCAGCACCGTAAAACCGGGAGCCCATATTGTCCGGCCAAGCTTGTGACCTGATTCTTAAGGCTGCCGATCAACGGAGCCAATGGCAAGGGATTGACAGCGGAGCCAAAGTACCTCAAAGTTTCCGGCATAGTGGGCTTTGTCCGGCTCAAGCCCTCCCCTGATTACTCAGTATCGGAGCGGCGGGATTTGAACCCACGACCCCCACTACCCCAAAGTGGTGCGCTACCAAGCTGCGCTACGCCCCGACGCACTTACGGGTAGAAGCCCATGAAGTGCCTATCTAGTCTAGCATCGGATCGCGGCCAGAGTTAACCCCAAGCTGCGGGATCCCGTGGAAAACATGCTAGCCTGGTTAAGCTGTTAAAAAATCACACGCCTGAACCACCGGGTGTCCTTACAGCCCTTTCGCGGTTTGCTGCAACAGCTCCTGAGCTCCTTGCCAATGGGGGTAGAGCGCTCTGTGCAGGTAACCGGCGGGAAGGCCGTAACTGGGATCCGTTCGGGCGGAGGCTAACCCGTAGGAGAGGAAAAACTCATGAGCGTAGTCAGTTTGCCTCAACTGTTGGAGGCAGGGGTTCACTTCGGCCACAAGGCCAGCCGCTGGAACCCGAAAATGCGGCCCTACATCTTTACCGAGCGGAACGGCATCCACATTATCGATTTGGTGCAGACGGCCCGCTATCTGAACGAAGCCTACGAGTATGTGCGGGATGCTGCTGACAGGGGTTGGCGCTTCCTGTTTGTGGGCACCAAACGGCAAGCTGCCGGGATCATCGCTCAAGAGGCTCGTCGCTGTGGCAGCTACTATGTCAACCAGCGCTGGTTGGGGGGTATGCTCACCAACTGGGCCACCATCAAAACCCGCATCGACCGCCTCAAAGAAATTGAGGAGATGGAGAGCAGTGGTCTTCTGGATCGCCTGCCCAAACAAGAGGCCAGCCGTCTGCGGCGAGAGTTGGCCAGGTTGGAAAAGTACTTGGGCGGCATTAAAACCATGCGCAAGCTCCCCGATGCGGTGATCATCGTCGATCAGCGGCGGGAGGCCAACGCCGTTCAGGAATGTATTAAGCTGAACATCCCGATCATCTCACTGCTGGACACCAACTGCGACCCCGATCTCAGCGATATCTTCATTCCCTCTAACGACGATGCCATTCGAGCGATTAAGCTGATTGTAGGCAAGTTGGCGGATGCCATCTACGAAGGGCGGCATGGGCAGCTCGACACCGTTGAGGAGGATGAGTACGACTACGAAGGGGCGATGGATCTGGACGACGACATTCTGGAAGACATGGAGGACGAAGAAGAAGGAGAAGCCGAGGAAGGCTAGACCGAGGGCAGGGATCCCGTGCAATCCGGACACTTCCCTGCCTGTTCCCTATCCAGAGGCGTGTATTCTTGAAATCTAGGTTTACAATTCTACCGAAGCCCGCTCATTCTCACTCATATCCCGCCACATTCTTCCCGTTCTTTCATTCGAGGAGCCCTCATGAGCATTGATGCCAAACTGGTCAAAGAGCTGCGCGAAAAGACGGGCGCAGGCATGATGGACTGCAAAAAAGCCCTGGAAGATTCCGGTGGCGATATGGAGAAAGCCATCACCTGGCTGCGACAGAAAGGGTTGGCAGGGGCAGCCAAAAAGGCCAGTCGCGTCGCGGCAGAGGGGGCAGTTGACAGCTACATCCACTTCGGCAATCGAATTGGGGTGTTGGTGGAAGTGAACTGCGAGACGGACTTCGTGGCCCGCAACGAAGATTTCAAGAAATTGGTGCAAGACATCGCCAAGCAGATTGCCGCCTGCCAAAACGTAGAATACGTCAGCGTTGACCAGATTCCTGCCGAAGTGGTGGAGCGGGAAAAAGCCATTGAAATGGGCAAAGAAGATCTGGCCAATAAGCCGGAGAACATACGCGAGAAGATCGTGCAAGGTCGCATCGAAAAGCGCCTGAAAGAGTTATCCCTGTTGGATCAACCCTTTATTAAAGATTCCTCGATCACGGTGGAGGAATTGGTCAAGCAGCACGTTGCCAAACTGGGGGAAAACATTCGGGTGCGGCGGTTTGTGCGCTTTGTCCTGGGAGAGGGGATCGAGAAAGAAGAAGTGGATTTTGCTGCTGAGGTTGCCGCTCAAGCCGGTCTCAAGCCGGCAGAGGCCCCCAAAGTGGAAGAGACTCCACCCGCTCCTCCTGAAGAACCTGCCCCAGAACCGGCCCCTGCTGCCGAGAGCAAGCCGGCCAAAAAAGGCTCCGCCAAGAAAAAGAAATAGCCGGTCAAGGCTGAGCTGTAGGGCCATGTCGGCGGTGCAGAGGCGTTGAAACTGCGTTATGGAGAGTGTGGGCACCTGATACATTTACGCTGAACACTGCTGAACATCACTGTTCAACTATGCAGCGATAGCATTCTGTTTGTTTCCAAACAGAATGGCGGTATCCCGCAAAGCTTTGAGTAGAATACCCAAAGCGCAGTTTCCGTGTCGTCTTACTACCAATTTTCTGCTTTGCTTTGGCTACCATGTTGGCAGACTCGAAAGTAAACAGAAAGATCAACTGGTAGTAATCCGTACTGAACATATTATACATTATTTTCAGTATAGTTGAGCTTATTATTGATTAGAGTCATGCTCTATGTCGGCAGTTCTATAACCACTACGCTTGGGTATCCCTTGGGGGAAAGGCTAGGTTATGCATGCAAATGTTCTGATCCTCCCGCCTTGGCAGGGTTAACTCCAGCACGCTAAGGTAGCGGACGGCCTTTTTGGATCCCGGGCATGAGTTTTATCTTACGCAATGCGTTAATTCCCACCGCCACCGGCTACGAAACCGCAGATGTGCGAATCGAGGGGGAACGGATTGCTGCTATAGGCAGAGGGTTACCTGCAACGGGCGCAGACAGCCTGGAACTGGATGCCAGTAACCAACTCTTGCTGCCGGGCTTTGTCAATGCCCACACCCATTCTTCTGAAATGTGGCAACGAGGGATCATACCGCCCTATCCGCTGGAGCTGTGGCTGGCACAACTGCACGAGTATGCGCCGCCGGATCCGGAAAAAATCTATCTCAGCGCGCTGGGGACGGCGGTGGAAACCCTGCTGACGGGGGGCACCTCGGTGGTGGATCATCTGGTGCTGATCCCTGGCCAAGAGTTGGCCACCATTGAGGCGGCGGTACGGGCCTACCGAGAAGTCGGGATCCGCGCCTTCGTGGGCCCCTTGATCCAGGATCAGGCTCTCTCTCGGGGGTTGCCCAGCAGCTCCTCTTGGGATCGGGAGCCGGAAACCTATCCCCTCTCCACAGCAGAGGTGCTGGCCATTGTGGAAGAGGCGGTGCAGCGCTTTCACCGGCCAGAAGAGGGCATTACCCTCATGGTGGCTCCCACAGGGATCCAACTGTGCTCAGACGAGCTGTTCAAGGGCTGTGCGGAGTTAAGCCAGAAGTATGACCTACCCCGCCACGCCCACCTGTTGGAAACCCGCGCCCAGCAGATGTTGGCCCAGGAAAAGTACGGCTGTAGTGCTGTGGAGCATCTGGAGCGCTTGGGCTACCTAGACCGGAAAACTTCCTTGGCCCACTGCGTCTGGCTCAGCGATGCCGATATCGAGATCTTGGCCCGCACCGGCTCTACCGTTGTTCACAACCCCCTGAGCAACCTGCGCCTAGGCAGCGGCATTGCCCCCATCTTGAAATACCGCCGGGCAGGGGTGAACGTGGCCTTTGGCTGCGATGGGGCTGCCAGCAACGATTCCCAGGATCTCCTGGAGGCCATCAAAATCGGCACCATCCTGCACAACATCACGGATCCCGACTACCGCCACTGGATCTCGCCCCGCGAGAGTGTGGAGATGGCCTCCCGCGGTGGGGCAATCGGCTTGGGCCTGGGGGATCAGATGGGATCCCTGGAAGTGGGCAAGCAAGCGGATCTGGTGCTGTACGATCTCACCCAACTGTCGCTGTTGCCCCGTACCGATCCCATTGGGCTGCTGGTGTTGGGTCGGCCCACCCAGGCAGTGCATAGCGTTTGGGTGCGAGGAAAACAGGTGGTGTCCGGCGGAGCCGTGACGACGGTGGATGTGGCCAAGCTGCGGCAGGATCTGTTTGCCCACAGCACCTGGGATCCCTCCCGCCGCTCCCAGCAGGTGGCACAGCTGGAGGCCCGCTACCGCCGCGTGATGGGTTTGCCGGCATAGCCATGGCAGGGATCCCTGCGGGTTCAGAGGTCGACTGGGCCAGAGCCACTGCGCAGGTGAAACGACAGGCCCTGGCCCTGGGTTTTGACAAAGTCGGCATTGCCAGCATAGAGGATCCCCCCGACTTGCGGGGCCTGCAAGCTTGGCTGGCTGCAGGCATGGCCGCCGACATGGCCTGGATGGCGGATCCTAGGCGAATGGATCCAGAGCGGGTGCTGCCGGGGGTGCAGTCGTTGGTCTGTGTGGCTTTGAATTACTACACCCCCATCCGCCACAGCCAGGATCCCGGCAAGGGCAAGATCTCCCGCTACGCCTGGGGGCGAGATTATCACCGCGTGTTGGGACGGCGGCTCAAACAACTCCACCTCTGGATGCAAGCCCAGTTCCCAAATCATACGGGTCGATTCTACGTGGATACCGGCCCGGTGGCGGAAAAGCCCTGGGCCATGCAGGCGGGCTTGGGTTGGATCGGCAAAAACAGCCTGTTGCTCACCCGCGAGTACGGCTCCTGGGTGTTTCTGGGAGTGATCCTGACCACCCTGCCGTTGCTCCCTGACCAGCCCCACACCGCTCACTGCGGCACCTGTACCCGCTGCCTAGAGGCTTGCCCCACGCAGGCCATCGTCAGCCCAGGGGTGGTGGATTCCCGCCGCTGCGTTGCCTACCACACTCTAGAAAGCCACGCCGAGCGGATCCCTGCAGAAATTGCCCAAAACCTGCACAACTGGGTGGCCGGCTGTGACATCTGCCAGGAGGTCTGCCCTTGGAACCAACGCTTTGCCCAACCCAGCCGGATCCCGGATTTTCAGCCCTACTCTTGGAATGTTGCCCCTGATCTCCAGGAGCTGGCCCGGATCGATGATCGGGAATTCGACCACAAGTTTCCGGCCTCTGCCCTGCGCCGGCTCAAGGCCCACCGCCTGCGCCGCAACGCCCAAGCAGCCCTGGAAGGCAATTCCAGCTCTGCAGCTGGCAGCAACGATTTGGAAGCCCCCTCTACTTAACTTGGATACGCTTTCCTAGCAGGATCTTGCGGCCTCGAGGCCGGCGCCAGAAAATGGTGGGGCTATTGTCGCTGGGCCAGGGACGCAAGCTAACATACATGCCCTACCCTCTTTCTGAGGCCACAGTGCTGGGCCGCCATGGTCTTGCTCTCGTGGGAGCGGTTTTGCGCAAAGGACGTGTGGACTTGGTGCAGGAGTTTACCCACCGCTTTGTTTGAGCTGGATCGACTCAAACACAGTAGCCCCACCTAAAACACGGTCATTTCAAGCTAGATTAGGACACTCCGTAAACTGCCCGGCTCCGACCGCTAAGCGGTACGGAGCGGGCTTTCAGTAGCCCTGAGCCTGTTCTGCTCTACCAGAGAACAAAACAAGCCCGGACCTCTAGGCTGGTTTACGGCAGCCCCCAAGAGCGCAATCACATTCGCACCATTCAAATCCGCATCCCCTTCCCATCCACAGTGCCCACACTTGAACGACTTGCCACTGCGGTAGGATTGCGCAGGGTCGGGATGGATGTGCAAACACCGGTGGCAGGTCTGCGACGTGTAGGCGGGCGGCACAAGAATCAGAGAAACCCCTGCAACCCTCGCCTTGTACTCCAGAAACTGACGTAGTTGGTAGAACGCCCAACTGTTGGTCCTACGCCGCTCGGCTTTGCTGCGGGGTTGTTGATTGACCCTTTCCCGGATCCCTGTCAGGTCTTCCAGAGCAAGAGCGCTGTTGGTAGCTTTTGCCCTAGAGACAATAGCTTTGGAGATGCGATGATTGACCCACGTTTTTGCTACGCAACGCTGACGCGACTGAAAGCGTCTCTCCTTGCCAGACAGCCGTTGCAACAGTTCTCTGCATCTGCGCCGCGAACTGCGTGTGCCCTTACTGGCTTTGCGTTGGAGTACCGCCCTCAACCGGGAGTAGTGGTCGCGGACTCTGTTCAACTGCTGTCCATTCCAGTTGTCCCCCTCTGACGTATGGGCAATATCTGTCCTTCCCAAGTCCACCCCGATCACCTTGTCGGTATCTTGTTGCCTGGGTGGTTTTTTCTCTACGCAAATCTGGATGTAGTAGGAGCCATCCTTCCGCTGGACTAGGGTGGCCGATTTGGGGTTAGAGCCAGCCAGCATTCCCCTCTGGTAGTTACCAATGGCTAGCTCAAAGCGTTCTCTCCCTTCAACCGTGGTCAGCGACACCGTCCAGTCTTTCTCGCGAAATGAGAAGATACGTGCATCGTAGGTAACGAACCTACGCTTGAACTCTTTAACCGGACGGTTGCGCTGTCTCGCCACTTTGCGAGCGCCCGCCACCCGTCTGCACACCTGTTGAGCCAAGTTACTGGACAAGCCGAACCGAGCTCGAATCTCGTAGTAGCAAAGGGATTGCAGTTTAACCGCGTTGACGATCTTCTCCGGCGTGTTCTGGTTGACCCAGTTCAATGCCTGCACAAAGACATCCATCGTCGCGTCCAATTTGGCGGCTTGTGACGGGAACGCCTTGAGCTTACAGGATATGGTCAGGACTTGGCTCATAAGTTCATTGTACTTCATCAAAGCGCATTCCTCCCGGCACTGACCCTACGGGTACAGTGCGGGGCTCCTGCGATTTCTAGCTGAGATGACCTTGAGAGTTTTGGACTAGAGCTGGGTGGAGCTCTCCTAAGACTAGGTAGCCCGTAGCTGCACCGGCATAACCAAATAACAGAGCCGCATTGCCCCAAGGGGCTTCCAGATGGCCGGCTGCGTGGCGCCGTTTAGCTCCAGGCTCACCTGCTGCGTATGAAACACCCTGAGGGCATCCAGCAGGTAACGCACATTGAAGGCCAGCTCCAGGTCAGGGCCGGACATTTGCACCGGCAACGATTCCTCGCCACTGCCCACATCGGGCGCCTCGGTGCTGATGCGCAGGGTTTGGGTTGCGGCAGAAAGATTGAACTTGACGATGTCGTTTCTTTGGGCAGCAAGTACTCCCACCCGTTCCAGCGACTCAATCAAAGGCCGACGCTCCAGGGTTATCTGCCGCTCAAATTGCCTGGGAATCAGGCGGTTGTAGTCGGGATATTGGCCCTCCAAAAGGCGGCTGGTGATCCGCTGTTGGCACTGCGTTTTGCTGGCGCGAGGAGGCAGCACAAACTGCACCTGGGATCGGTCAAACCGCAATTCCACCGTAGAGGCCGCGGTCTGGGTGCCGAGGATGCGCTCCACCTCTCGCAAAGTGCGAGCGGGAATGGTGAAATCCAACCCTATTTCCCCATGGGCCGAAGCAACCGGGATCCCTTCGGCCTCCACCTGCACCATCGCCAGACGGTGCCCATCGGTGGCTGCAAACTCCAGGCAAGGGGGATCCCCCGCCAAGAGCTTGACATGCACCCCTGTGAGCACCTGCTTGGTCTCATCTCCAGAGGCCGCAAAAAGGGTTTGGCCGATCCCTTGCAACAGGCTCTCGATGGGCAGCTCCAGGGCCTGAGCTGTTGGGCTTTCCTCCCCCACAAAATCGCCATCTGCGTCGGCGGTGCGGAGCGATATTTCCGGTAGGGTGGGGTACTCTTCAGCCGACATGCTGCGCACTTGGTACTGGCCGGCTGCCGACATGAGAATCACAGGGGCACTCTCCTGGGCTTGGCTGCTCGCGTCAAGAGTCACTGGGCCGCTGGGCAGACGGCTGACGATGTCGCTGAGCAGCTTGGCCGGCAGGGTGGTGCAACCGGATCCCTTGACCTGAGCCTCGAACTCGCTGCGAATGCACAAGTTCAAGTCAAAGGCAGTGAGGGCAACCCGTTGAGTTTCCGCATCGACCTCTACCAACACGTTGGCCAAAACGGGCAGGGCGGGGCGGCTGGCCACAGCCCGTCCAACGGAAGCGAGGTGGTGGCTGAGATCGGCTTGCTCGCAGGTGAAGCTGAAACCCTCCGGAGACGAGTCCACGGCCCCGTCAAGGTATCCCTCCCCACGCTGAGGAGCTGCAGTCTTGCTGCTGCGCAACACTGCCGCAAATGACTCGGCCTCGAGTTCTCGATCCACAGGACGTTGAGCTTGCACCATGGGGGGCACTTGAGGGCTGCACACGCAGATCCTACACCGACTGCCCCGGTTGGATCCCTGCCCTTGCAGACAAGTTTTGGAAAATTTGCCTCGCGCGTAGGACAGATCTGAAATTTCGATCCCTGCCTAATTTAATTTTTTGATCTAGTAGTAGTAGGGGCTGTGGAAACTGTGGAAAGTGATCGTCAACACCTTGCGCCATGAGCTTTTGAGCCTATTCCCCACCTGTGGAAAAACTGTGGATAACTTGGCCACTTTTCCACAGGGTATTTATACCTGTTAATAACTTGGGGGGTTTTTCCACAGGTTTTCCACAGATTTTCCAGGTTTTTCCACAGGTTTTCCACAGGCTAATGTTATGGTTTTCTGACAAATTCATAAAAATTAACGCACAGTCAGTGTGAGATCCCCTAAGGTAGTGAATCCTTTCCCCTAGATATGGCTGGGGATTCCACCGGAGCTGGGGCGGGCTTCGCTGGATTTCCACAGGTTTTCCACAGGCTGTCGAAGAAAGCCTGGGATATTGCTCTGGGCTTGTCGGCCTTGCCTGGCCACCTGTGAGCTGACACGGGATTTTTGGCAAGACCCCAGAGGAGCGGGAAAGCGCTCTGCGCACCAGAAGCGGCAAAGGAGGTCAGGATGAGGATGGGACAGCGCCTGACCCAAAATTGGGCTGCTGCAGGAGCGAGTCGCAATAGGGATGCGGTCTAGAGTCCGTACCCGCGAAGGGCCAGGCGTAGGTCAACGGGATCCGTTTTGGTGATGGCGGGAGCGCAGCACGATCACGTCAGAAAGCTGGCGCAGTTGACTTTGAACCTGGGTGAGCTGTTTCTTATCACGTACATCGATACAGAGATCGATCAGGGCGGTGCGGTTGGCAAAAGTTTGTACCTTAGCATTGCGAACATTAATGCCTTGATCCGATAGACGGGAAAGAATGTCCCGCAGCACCCCAACGCGGTCGATAACCTCCAGATGCAGTTCTACCGGGTAGATCTGGGTGCTCTGCCGCAGTTGCTCTTCGTTCCAGCGTACTGGCACCAGGCGTTCCCCCGAAACCTGAGCCACCCGTGGACAGTCCTGATGGTGGATACTAATACCCTTAAAGCGGGTGACTACGCCCAAAATCGGATCCCCCGGCAGCGGATTACAACACTTGGCCAACTGGTGTTTCAGACCCTCCACCCCCAGAATGGGAGATTGGGATTTGATAGAACTGGGAGCCGCAGAAGCCCGCGGCAACAACAGCTTGGATCCCTCAAGCGATTCCTCCTCTGTAGGGGGGGATACTGCCGGTTTGCTGACCTCCTGTAGCCGATGGATCACCAGCGTGGGGGTCGTCTCGCCATAACCCAGAGCGGCCAACAAATCCTCTACGCTGGCGTAGTTGAGCTTTTCGGCTACCTTCTGCATCCGCTCTGATTTGAGCAGGGCATCAAAGCCCGTTTTGCCAAGTTCCCGCTCCAGTAAATGCCGGCCCCGCGCGATGTTTTGCTCACGATTTGAGCGCTTAAACCATTGGCGAATGCGATTGCGGGCAGAGCTGGTGGCAACGAAATTGATCCAGTCCAGGCTGGGATGGGCATTTTTGTGCGTGATGATCTGCACAATGTCGCCGTTGCGCAGGCGGGTATCCAGGGGCACGATCTTGTTGTTTACCCGCGCTCCTGCACAGTGATCCCCAATTTCGGAGTGGATGCGATAGGCGAAGTCCACCGGACAGGATCCCTGGGGCAGGGCCAGCAAGTCCCCCTTGGGCGTGAAAACGTAAACCTCGCTCTCAAACAGATTCTCGCGAAGGGTGTCCAGATACTCTTTGTCGTCTTTGAGGTCGTTTTGCCACTCCAAGAGCTGTCGCAGCCAGGTGAAGCGCTCCTCGTCGGGCTTGACAGTGGTGCTGCCGGCCTCCTTGTACTTCCAGTGGGCGGCGATCCCGTACTCAGCCACGCGGTGCATCTCTTCGGTGCGGATCTGCACCTCCACCGGTCTTCCCTGCGGGCCAATCACCGCCGTATGCAAAGATTGGTAACGATTGGCCTTGGGCAGACCAATGTAGTCTTTGAAACGCCCAGGGATGGGGCGAAAGCAGTTGTGAACGACTGCCAGCACCCGATAGCACTCGCTGTTGGTATGTACGATTACCCGAACTGCTGAGAGATCGTAAATCTCGTGAAATTCTTTGTGCTGCTGCTGCATCTTGCGATAGATGCTGTACAAATGTTTGGGCCGTCCGCTGATCTCAAAGCGTTCCAGTCCCGCTTGAAGAAGGTTCTGCCGCAGCTCTTCGATAAAAGCTTGGATCTCGGCCTCTCGCTCGGCGCGCTTGGCGTTGACCAATTCCTGAATCTTCCGGTAAGCCTCGTAGTCCAGATACTTAAAAGCCAAGTCTTCCAGTTCCCATTTGAAATGCCAGATCCCCAGCCGGTTGGCCAAAGGGGCGAAAATTTCCATGGTTTCGGCTGCAATTTGCCGTTGCTTACTGGGGGAGAGATACTGCAGCGTGCGCATGTTGTGTAAGCGATCCGCCAGCTTGACCACGATGACTCGAATATCTTTGGCCATGGCCACAAACATGCGGCGGAAATTTTCCGCTTGCTGCTCGGTTTTGCTGGAGAAATTGAACTTAGAGAGTTTGGTAACTCCTTCTACCAGTAGGCGAACTTCAGAGCCAAATTCGGCTTCCAGGGCCTCTAGAGTAACTTCTGTATCTTCGACAACATCGTGCAAAAGGCCGGCTGCCACTGTCACCGCATCTCCCCCCAGCTCCCGCAGGAGAGTAGCCACGGCTACCGGATGGGCAATGTAGGGATCCCCCGATTTGCGTTTTTGGCCCTGATGCAAACAATAGGAAAACTCAAAGGCATGGCGCAGCAGATCGGCTTCTTCAGCCGTGTAGGGCCGCAACCCATCGCCGGGATCCTCGGCACCGGAAAGCAGAGCACGCAGCCACCCTGGCACCTCAAAACCGAGGCTATTCAGGTCGAGACCTCCATCTGAGGTGGCAATGACAGCCGTCTGACCCATGCGAACCCGGCGAAAAGGGATGTTTGATTACTGACTATAGTTCATCCAGCTTAACCGCCGACAGATTAGAGGAGGAAAAAACGGCTGGAATAAAAAGAGGCATTGGCTGTCTGCCAACGCCGACCGCTTGCCATCCTCGGCAGATCGAGGCTTAGTCTTCGCTCCACTCCTCGCAGTTGCCGATCAAATCGCAGAGGGGATCCGAGGGGCAGTAGTCTTGCAACTCCAGCTCTTGGGCAATCGCCTGCCACTCCCGCTGCGGGAAAAAGGGTTGCAGGTGGGCAATGGCTGCAGAGCGGCGTAAGACCCCCTGCTGAATGAGGCGACGAGCTTCCTCCTGGATGGCCTCAACCGCATAGTGGGTGGCTTGTAAAGTGGGCATAGCTTAACCTACACGTGGAATGGATGGGACGCACCGAAGGGTCAGGGAAAATCTTGCCTCGCTACCCCCATCATAGAACTGGGTCTCGTTTCGTAGCAAGAGATACAAGTTTGTATTGCAGGCAACCTTAAGGCCCGCTTAAAAGCCCAAGCCATCGGCTCCTGCGGTCACTATGCCTTTTTCTGGGTTCAGAGTGACGATAGATCCATCCCGGATTAAGCGGGTAGCATCCTTGACCCCCACCAGCACCGGCACCCCCAGCCGCAGGCCAATGACCGCCGCATGAGAGGAGGCTCCCTCTTCTTCGGTAATCACGCCGGCTGCCTGTTTGATGGCCTCCACATAGTTGGCGTCGGTGGATTGGGCAACCAAAATGTCTCCGGCGGTGATTTTGCCGGCATCGAGGCTGGATCTCAGGATGCGGGCCGGGCCGCTGACAATGCCCTTGCCAAACCCTTTGCCTTGAGCCACCACCGCTTTCACCACATCCACCTTGATCAGGTCGGTGGATCCCGCAACCCCTGGCAGGGTTCCTGCACTGAGCACCACCAAGTCGCCGTCCTTGAGCAAGCCATCTTCCTGAGCCAAGCTGATGGCCGCTTGAAAGGTCTGGCGGGTGGTGGCCAAATCCATAACCAACAGCGGATGTACCCCCCAAACCAACTGCAGCCGCCGTGCCACTTCCACATGGGGGGTTACGGCTAGGATGGGAGTGCGGGGGCGAAACTTAGAGACATTGCGAGCAGTAGCCCCTGTTTTGGTCAGGGTCATCACGGCTACGGCATCCAACTCTTGGGCGATCTCCCCCACGGCGCGGCTAATCGAGTCGGTGATCAGGGTTTTGGGCCGCATCCCGGCAGGACTGTTGCCGTTGTTTTGGCTCAGCTCCTGCATGGCAAGGGTGCGAAGGCGTTGTCGTCGGTCGGCGGAGGTCAGGTCAAAGTAATCGCGCTCGGTGCGCACGGCAATGCGGGCCATGGTGGCAACGGCCTCGACAGGGTATTTGCCCACAGCCGTCTCGTTGGAGAGCATGACGGCATCGGTGCCATCCAAAATGGCGTTGGCCACATCGGAGATTTCGGCACGGGTAGGCCGGGGGCTGTGCACCATGCTGTCCAGCATTTGGGTGGCCGTAATTACCGGGATCCCCAGGGAGTTGGCCAGGGCGATCACCCGCTTCTGCAGGATCGGCACCTCTTCCGCAGGCAGCTCTACCCCCAGATCTCCCCGCGCCACCATCACACCGTCGCTGAGGGCCAAAATCTGGGGCAGCTGTTCAATGGCCTCGTGTTTCTCGATCTTGACGATGATGGGTACCCGCTTGTCGGCTGAGCCGGAAGAAGGCCGTTTGGCTGAGGCAATGAGCTCCCGCAGCTCCAGCACATCAGAGGGATCCCGCACAAAGCTGAGGGCCACCCAATCCACCCCTTGGTTGAGGCCGAAGTAGAGATCTTCTTTATCCTTTGGGGTCACGGCGCGGATGCTCAGGCGCACACCGGGGAAATTGACCCCCTTGTTGTTGGAGAGGGTACCCCCGACAATGGTGCGGCAGAAGAGTTCGCCCGCTTCCGGATCCACGGCTTCCACCCGCATCTCCACTCGACCATCGTCGATGAGGATCGTCGCTCCTTCGGGCACTTCTTGGGCCAGCTTGTCGTAGGTGACCCAGCTGCGCTCTTGGGATCCCAAGACAGGTTTGCTGGTCAACACAAAGGGATCCCCTGCCTTGAGGGTGATCGAGCCTTCGGCGAACTTGCCCAGGCGGATTTTGGGCCCCTGCAGGTCTTGCAAAATGGCGACCTGGATGCCCAGATCCATCGCGGTTTGGCGGATCAGGCGAATGCTGCGGCGGTGTAGCTCGTGATCCCCATGGGAGAAGTTCAGGCGAAGGGTGGTTGCCCCTTGCAGGATCATCTCCCTGAGAATGGCTGGATTTGAGCTGGCAGGGCCGATGGTGGCAACAATTTTGGTGCGTCGAAAAGAATCCCTCAAATGCATGTCCACTGTTCCCAAGGGAGAGCAGCCCAGATCCTTCCCCCACATAGGGATCTCTCTGATTACGATAACCCGTTATGTCTTTTTTGAGGCACCGCTTTTTTAAAATCCCCAGCGAGAGAGGATGGGAAAATAGGCAAAGCAGAGTGTAGAGATCCATCTGGAGTCGAGCGATGCCGGTTGCCCCCGAATACGCCTTCCCCTTCGAGCACCATCAGAAGTTCTCTCTGGATAACCCCACCATCTCCAGCCCAGGGGTTTCCAAGCGGGAATACATAGCCAGCAGAGTACTGCAGGGTATCGTGAGCAATCCCCAGACTCCCGTCGGCGATTTGTCTCCTGAGCAACGACAGGCTTTGGTCTATACGGCTGTGTTGTTGGCAGATGATTTGTTGGCGGCCCTCGGCGCTCAGTAGAGAGGTTCTTGAGATTGCAGCGCACCCTCTTGGGGTGAGGTTTAGGCCGAGGTTGACCGTTCGCGGCGGGGGGCCGTAGGCTCTGCTACTACATACGCCGCAGCCGTTGAGTCAACTCTTCCCCCAAGCGCATCCATTTTGCTATCTCTTCGGGATTCACCTGTCGGTCATTCTGCCAGAGAATGAGGTGGGCGCCGGCCCCTTCGGCACAATAGTTGGGATATTGCTCCAAAAAACTGAGGACGCCGGGATGAAAACGTAGCCGAACTTGGGCTTCATCCTGTCCTCGCAAGAGATAGCTCCGAGAAAACTTAGGGTGGCTCTCGAAATTGATATCTTGCATGCCAAAAGCTTTGGCGATGCCATGGAAAAGGGCATTTTCGGGGTGCAGCCGAAAACGGGGCAGATGAAGATCCTCGTGATAGGCGTAGAAGACGGACTGGCGATAAGTGCTAGAACTCTTGCCACTGCCGCGGGTGTATTGGTAATCAAAAACGGTAATCTCAGTGCCATCGATCAGCCGCTTGGACATCGAATTATAGAAACGCCGCCCATGGCCTCGTTCAAACAGTCCAAAGCCTGCTTGCAACAAGCGAGATCGAATCTCTTCAGGCAACTGGGCAGAAAAGCGCATTCCTAGCTGTGCAGCTACCCGCTCCAGAGCTTCTCGACGTTTCTTTTCGTGGTAAAGGGCTAGAGCCAAGATCCCGGCAGCCAGAGCTAAAAACAAGATAAAAATAAGCAACCCCATACCGTCTCCCTCGGCTTACAGACTGCAGCGCCCATCCCCACAATACCTGAGCAGATTTCCAAAAGGATCCCTGCCTTCGACCATTCAGCCGAGCGGTCTCCTCTTGTCTTTTGTAGAGAAGTGACCCAATACAGCTGAGTGTGTCAAAGTTTGACGAAATTGTAGGGAGCGGTGAAGTTGTTGTAGCGAATGCGCAGCCGCCCCTGGAAGGTCTGGTCTAGCTCCTCTACTTTTTGGGCAAAAACCGGCTCATCTTCCCAATTGATCAAAAACGAGCCGTTGTAGGCCATGTTTTCGGTGAGCAGATCTCCTTCTACGCGGTCGCTGGCCAAGGGGCTGAGGGCTGCTGTAAAGGTCTGGGCAATGCGCTGACGTCGCTGCTCTAAGAGCTGCTCCAGAGCCCGTCCGATCTCGACTACCGCGTCCAGCCCCAGAGGAGCGCCGGCCATTTCGTCTCGCCGAGCTTTGAGGGCAGGGTTTTCCTCTAGCCCCAGCTTGAGCTCCTGCTCGGGATCCCAGAAGACTTTGACTCCCACCTCCCGCTTGCCCTCCAGGCGCTCCAGCAGAGCCAGCAGATCCGCCAAGCGGGGCTGCACCAAGTCCCGTTCCACCTGCTCCCAGCCGCTCACCACCAGGCCAAATTGCAGAGGCAGCAGAGCCCGGTGTCCCTCGTTCATCACTTTTTCCAGCACGGCCTCATGGGCGAGCAAGTTGGCCCGGCTGGCCAGGTAGCGCTCCTGTCGAGCCTGGGAGTACAAGAAGGCCAGGGATCCCAGCCCATGAACCTGCACCGGCTGCTTGTCCAGCCCCACCACACTCAGATGACGCGGGCCAGGGGCAGCGACGATCCCGTAGAGGTAGAGGGCGCTATGGGGATTTGCCGTTGGCATTGCTGCGGGCATCTCCGATCAGCCACGTGAGGTTGGACTCTTCGGTGTCGATGGCATTGCCATCCGAGGAAATGCAGTAGCGACCCATCACCATCTGGTGGCGTAGGGTCACGCCTGCCGCAATCTGGGTGTAGTTAAAAATCAAGCTGCCATCCAGCGTACACCCTTCATTCAACACACATCCGTAGCCAATTGCCGTGGGGCCGATGAGTTTGACCCCGTCCGCCAAATGGCTGCTGGCCCCGATGTAGACCGGTGGCTCGATGTGGATGCGATCCCAGTTGGCGCGGATGTTGATCCCCGTCCATACGCCGGGTTGAATCTGGATCCCAGGCACCTTGACCCCCTTGATCTCGCCGCGCAGCACTTTTTGCACTGCCAGCCAGTAGTCGTGGGTGCGGCCAATGTCCACCCACTGAAAGTCAGCCGTGATCCCATAAAAGGGGGCACCCGCTTTCACCAAGGCCGGGAAGAGATCGCTGCCGATGTCGTAGGGGCAGCCAGGGGGAATGTAGTCGAACACTTCCGGCTCGAAAACATAGATGCCGGTGTTGATGGTGTGGCCGAGGGCCTCTTCCCGCCTAGGCTTTTCTTGGAAAGCAGTGATGCGACCCGTCTCGTCGGTGACTACCACCCCATA
The DNA here is from genome assembly GCF_054060415.1 of Thermostichus sp. OS-CIW-32. NCBI lineage: Bacteria > Bacillati > Cyanobacteriota > Cyanophyceae > Thermostichales > Thermostichaceae > Thermostichus > Thermostichus sp. OS-CIW-32. The sequence continues at coordinate 90,417 of NZ_JBSSDD010000009.1, forward strand.
GCTGGAGACCTGGCTGGGATCCACCTGCCGCAGGACCACAGTGGCCAGCGCTCCCTTGGATTTGTGGAAGTTGACGATCTGCGTGAGGTTCAGGTCGATCAGGGCATCCCCACAGAGCACCACAAAGGTACTGTCGAAAAATCCGGAGAAATCCTGGATCTTGCGCATACCGCCAGCGGAGCCCAGAGGTTCGGCCACCGGCTGGCCGTTCTCAAAATGGCCTTCGAAGGAAAAGCCGATGTGAACCCCCCATTGCTGCCCATCTCGAAAGTAGTCTTCGATTTGGTGGGCCAAGTGGCTGGTGTTGACCATGATCTGGTCGAAGCCGTGTTCCCGCAGCAGCTCCACCAAAAATTCCATGACAGGCTTGTGCAAAATGGGGATCATCGGCTTCGGCATCATGTAGGTGATGGGCCGCACCCGCGTGCCTTTGCCTGCTGCCAGGATCATGGCTTTCATGCCGTCGTCACTCCTCCGGGCTAACCGTGCTCTGACTTTATCATCCCAGGATCGGCATTCCAGAGAACCGGCGGGGCTTTCAAGAGGCTGGGGAATCGCTGCTGGGATTCCGATCCCCTACAATCAAGGGGGCTTGCTCTTCTGGGCATTTCGCCAAGGGTTTCCCCTGAGCCCCTCGTTTTGCCCCGTCTCTCCTGAGAGTTCCACCCGGCAGACGGGGATCCCAGCATTCTTACATTGATTGCTCCTGGCCCAAGATTCAGACGGATGTATCAGAACAAATGTAGTAGATCCTGAAAAAGATGCTGGATGGCCGTCCCGACAGCCCACCCATCACGATTGCTCTGGCCAAGGGGGCCTTGCTGCCTGAGGCCATTCAATGCCTGCAGCAGGTGGGGATCGATTTCAGCCGTTTTTTGGATCCCGGCAATCGCCTGCTGCGGATTGAATCCCCCACCCGGCTGAACGGACAACGCTACGAAGCGCTGCTGGTGCGCACTCACGATGTGCCGGTGTACGTGGAGTACGGGCAGGCGCAGTTGGGCATTGTCGGCTACGACGTCTTGCGGGAGCGCTATGCCGGCACCGAAGCGCGGGTGGCCCACCTGTTGGATCTCCAATTTGGCCACTGTCGCATGTCGGTGGCCCTTCCCCAAGATAGCCCCTACCACTCGGCAGCTCAGTTGCCTGCTCATGCCCGCGTGGCTTCTAAGTTTGTCGGCTGCGCCCGGGAGTATTTTGACCGCCTGGATTTGCCGGTGGAGCTTATCTCTCTCTATGGTTCGGTGGAGTTGGCCCCCCTCACCGGCATGGCCGATGCCATCGTCGACTTGGTAGCCACAGGGCGCACCCTGAGGGAAAACGGCCTGATTGAGCGAGACTGCCTATTCGAGAGTACAGCTCGCCTGATTGCCCATCCCATCAGCTACCGTGTCAACCAACAGCCTATCCGCGAGTTGATCACCCAGATTCGGGAACGCTGGCTGGGATCCCTGTTGGTGGGTGGCTAATTTTGAGGCACTTCCTCTGAGGGGGATCACGATTGCGTACAATGGGGGCATTCGGGCTTATTTCCCCCAGCAGCGTTCAGATTCAAAAAAGGTTTTTCGAGGTTGATTATGCGGTACCGTCCACTGCTCGCCATCCTGTTGGCGCTTTGTTTGAGCGTCTTTGCTGTTCCGGCTAAGGCTGCCAAGGCGCCGCTGACCTATGACCAGATCCGCAACACCGGCAAGGCCGCCATTTGCCCTTCGGTCTCGGACAATGCCCGGGGCCGTATCGAAGTGCCTAGGGGGGGATCCCTGAAGCTGACGGATGTCTGCTTCCAGCCGGTGCAAATTGAGGTGGAAGAGGAAAAGCGGAACGGCGAGAAAGAGTTCATCAAGGCCAAAAACATCATGATCTCAGCGGCCACTCTGGGGCCGATTAAAGCTGAGGTGACTCCCAAAGACGGTGCGCTGGAGCTCAAAGTGGTGGATGGGATCACCTCTCAGCCGACCACCGGCCAAATGCCCCGCCGCGAGCTGGTGCCGTTTCTGTTTAGCGTGAAAGACTTGGTCGCCACTGCCCAGGGCTCCGCTATTGACCCTTCGACCGATTTTGAAGGGGAGTTCTTGGTGCCCGGCTATCACAGCAGCACCTTCCTCGACCCGCGCGGGCGGGGATCCAACACCGGCTACGACACTGCGGTAGGTCTACAGGCTGCCAAAGATGATTTTGCCACCAACCGCAAGGTGGACGAGGTTTCCCAGGGGAAAATGTCCCTGCGGATTGCTCGCGTGGATGCCAGCACTGGCGAAATGGCGGGATCCTTTGTTAGCATTCAGCCTTCCAGCACCGAGCAAGGGGCGATGGAACCCCACACTGTTCGCATTCAAGGCCTGTTTTACGCCCGCCTGGCGGGAGAGTCTTGAAAGCGCCTGAGGGCAGAGAATAACCCGCCTCAAACCAGGATGGGCAGGGATCCCGGAGATCTCCGCCCGTTTCTGTTGGCTATGTTCTCTGTCCAGGTTGGCCCCTTTTGCCTGTTGGGGAAGTGTGCAGCGATAAAGTCTGGGCCAGATGCCGCCACAGGTTCATTTGCAGATGGCCGATGCCACTAACCTGCCTTTTATGTTGACTCTGGACCCAAGGGGACTCTCAATCTGGACTCAAGGAAGCCCTTTGTGAGTTCCGCTTCAGCCAGTACCGCCACCAGTGCGGATCCGAGTTCTGCTGCGCTCGCTACCCCAAACTGAGCCTCTTTGCCGCAAGATGAGGTTCAGGGCAAAGAGGGAAGTGATGGCCAACTACGACTGGATTCTGATCGGCGGTGGGATTACCGGGGCAGCCCTAAGCTATGAACTGGCCCGCCAGGGGGGATCCGTTCTGCTGATGGAGAAAGATGGAGTGCTGAACGGAGCAACCCGCTACAGCTACGGGGGCTTGGCCCATTGGGCGGGCAAAACGCCGCTGCTCAAAGCTCTGGGGGAAGAAGGGATCCAACGCTACCGCACCCTGTCAGAAGAGCTGGAGGCAGATATTCAATTTCGCGAGCTGGATCTGCTCATGCCCATTGCCCCCGGCTACGATGCAGAGGCCGTTGAGGCGGATCTGGCCGACTGTCGCATCCCACCCCGGCGGATTTCGGTGGCGGCAGCCTGCGAGCTGGAGCCGCTGCTGGATCCGGCCGCTCTGGAAGTAGTCCTCTGGGCTCGGCATGGCCACATCAACCCCTTGTTGACGGCGCTGGCCTTTCAAAAAGCCTTTCAACGATTGGGGGGATCCCTCTTGATCGCAACAGCAACGGCCCTGCGGCGGCAGGGAGCGCGCATCACGGGCGTAGAGTCCGGAGCCGACTGCTACGGAGCAGGCCAGGTGGTGGTGTGCGCCGGCGGCTGGACACGGGCTCTGTTGCGCCAAGCGGGAATCCGGGTGCCCATCTACTACACCCATGCCGAATCCCTGGAGCTGGAGCCCTCGGATTTGCAATTGAAAGCGTTGGTGATGAGCGTGCCCGTGCAACGCTTGGAACTGGAACGACAAGCCGCCCATCCCGATCGGGATCCCCTTTGGGACGAGCCAGGGCACGAGCTTTGCCCGCCGATTCTGGATGCCGGGATCCTGCAATTTGTAGATGGCAGCATTCGCATGGGCCAGATCAGCCGGGTATTGACGGATCCCCATGCCGAGGTGGATGCAGCCGCCAGCGAAGCCCAGATCCGGGCACAAGCCGGTCGCTACCTGCCCAAGTTGGCCCACCTGCCTGGACGGTGGTATCACTGCTTGGTGGCCTTCAGCGCTGATCACCAGCCTCTGGTGGGATCCCTGCCCGGCTGGGAAGGCTTACAACTGTTTTCCGGCTTCAGCAATCCCCTGCCCATCCTGCCCGCTTTGGCCCGTCGCTTCGCCCAACAAGCCTATGGACAAGCGGATGAATGGATCCCTGCTCTGTCGCCGGCGCGGTTTGCCCAGGTTTGGAGTTGATGCCTTGCCTATTCTCGATGACCATCGCCAACAAGTCTGGAATACGGCTATCCCGTCTGCAGCATAATGAAAGCCGGAAGTTCTCTGCGTCGGATCTATGCCCAACAGCTTGCCCAGCTCCGTCGATCTCAGCCAGAAGCGCATTTTGCTCACAGGGGGCAGCGGCTTTTTGGGCAAACATGTGCTGCAACAGTTGCAGGTGCTGGGGGTAAAGCCGGAGCAGGTGCGCATCCCGCGCTCCCGCACCCAGGATCTGCGCCGTTGGGAAGTCTGCCAAGAGGTGGTGCAAGGGCAAGATATCGTCATCCATTTGGCCGCCCACGTGGGTGGCATCGGCCTCAACCAAGCCAAGCCGGCAGAACTCTTCTACGACAACCTCATCATGGGATCCCAGCTCATCCACGCCGCCTACCTGGCCGGGGTGGAGAAGTTTGTCTGCGTGGGCACCATCTGCGCCTATCCCAAGTTCACCCCCGTTCCCTTCAAGGAAGAGGATCTCTGGAACGGCTACCCAGAGGAGACCAACGCCCCCTACGGCATCGCCAAGAAAGCCCTGCTGGTGCAGCTGCAGGCCTACCGGCAGCAGTACGGCTTCAACGGCATCTACCTCCTGCCGGTGAACCTCTACGGCCCCATGGACAACTTCGACCCCGAAAGCTCCCACGTCATCCCAGCCTTGATCCGCAAAGTGCACGAAGCGCAGCAACGGGGCCAAAACTACGTCGAAGTGTGGGGGGATGGCAGCCCCACCCGCGAGTTTTTCTACGCTGAAGATGCGGCCCGCGGCATTGTCATGGCCACCCAGCTTTACGACGGGGCGGATCCCTTGAACCTGGGCACCGGTGAAGAGATCTCCATCCGGGATCTGATTGCCCTCATCTGCGAGCTGATGGAGTTCCGGGGAGAGATCCGCTGGCAAACGGACAAGCCCAATGGCCAACCCCGCCGCTGTCTGGATGTCTCCAAGGCCCGAGAGAGGATGGGTTTTGTGGCCAAAGTCGGCTTGCGGGAAGGGCTGCAGCGCACCATCGACTGGTACCGCTGCCACGCCTGTGCTGGGCAAAGCTAGGCAACGGCTTGGCTCTCCAGCCGGCCATCTTCCATGTGCAGCACCCGATCTGCAATGTCCAGGATGCGGTTGTCGTGGGTCACCATCAGGATGGTGCAACCCTGCTCCCGCGCCAACTTCTCCATCAGGGTCACCACCTCGCGGCCCGACTTACTATCTAGGGCTGCCGTGGGCTCGTCCGCCAGCACCAGCTTGGGATGGCTAACCAAGGCGCGGGCAATGGCCACCCGCTGCTTTTGTCCGCCGGAAAGCTGTTCCGGGTAGTAGTGGACGCGATCCCCCAGGCCCACCGCCGCCAGCATTGCTTCCGCTCGCTGCTGGGCTTCCTGAGGAGAGAGGCCGTTGTGCAGCTCCAGGGCCATGCGCACGTTTTGGGCTGCCGTCAGGGATCGCAGCAGGTTATGGGCTTGGAAAATGTACCCGACCTGGCGGCGGATTTGAATGAGAGTGCTCGGCTGAGCTCCCCGCAGCTCCTGTCCCAACACCCGCAAGCTGCCCTCCTGCACCGAGCGCAAGGCCCCCAGCAGCGTCAGCAGGGTGGTTTTGCCGGAGCCGGAAGGGCCAGTCAGCAGCACGATCTCCCCTGGCTGCAGGGCAAAGCTAATGTCGAAGAGAATCTGCTTGCGCAGGGATCCCTCGCCGAAATAGTGGTTTACACCTTCGGCTTTCACCACTGGCTCAACGGCATTCTGGGCAGAAGCAAGGGCAGCTTGATCGAGAAGAGGAGTCAGCATAGGAAACTCAAAATCTCAAAACTTTGCGTTGACAACTCATTGACCACTTAGGCCGTCATTTGGAGCGTTGAGATGAGACCATTTAGAAACCTTTGGCCGGAGAGCGTTGATGAGGATCCTAGAAGTTTTTAGACAGCCTAGCTCAAACCCTTCACCATCCATCCGATCCCCTTTGGCAGACTATTGACTTACCAACGCCCCGGCGCCCTGCCCACAGCCAAAACTCTAGAAAATGTCGGCAGGATCGGCTGCCCGCAGCCGTCGCACGGCAATCGCTCCTGAGATGAAACACATGCTCACCGCTAGCCCCAGCACCAGCATCGCCCGGTTGAAGGTCATGGCAATAGGCAGCAACGTGGCATTGGCCGTCAAATCGTAGAGCAAAACCGACAGGGCAAAGGCAGGAATGTACCCCAAGCCGGCCAGCAGGAGCGCCTCCTGAAATACCACCCCCAGCAGGTAGGTATCGGTATAGCCCATGGCTTTGAGAGTGGCATATTCCGCCAGGTGATCCGACACATCGGTGTAGAGAATTTGATAGACAATCACAATGCCGACAATAAAGCCCATGCCCACCCCCAGGCCGAAAATAAAGCCGATGGCTGTGCCCTCTTCCCAGTAGGTTTGCTCCATATCGATAAACTCCGCCCGTGAGAGCACCCGCACATCTTCCGGCAGCAAAGCCCGCATCTGCCGCACCAAGGGATCCGGATCCACCCCCGGCTGAAGCTGCACCACGCCGATATCCACCAGGCCACGCCCCCGCTGCGGAAAAATGCGCAGGAAATTGAGGTCGCTGGTGAGGATGGTGCCGTCGGCTCCGAAGGTGGCCCCCATCTCGAACAGGCCCCCCACCTGGACGCGGCGGTTTCCCACCTCAGTAACCACCTCTCGCCCGGACTCAAACCACTCTGGGATGGGGCCAAACTCGCTGCGGGAGCGGCGGTCAAACAGCACCACGTCCGCCTTTTTGATCTCTTCCAGCTTGTCCGGCGTCAGTTCCGGCAAGTCCAACAGATCAGCCGAGGGATCCACTCCTACCACAAAAATGCTGCGGGTACGGCGGGTCTCTGGGTTTTTCCAGAGGGCAAAGCCTACATAGACAGGCGAGATGGCCCGCACCCCCTCAAAGCCCAAAGCCTGATAGAGTCGCCGCTGGGAGAAGGTGTTCATGGCAATCAGGGCGTTGGACTGAGGGCTGACCAGGAAGATCTCTCCCTTCAGGGCCACGTGGAAGCGGATGGCACTTTCCAGCAGGCTGTCTTGGAAGCCCAACTGCATGAACATCAAGATGCAAGCAAAGGCAATGCCCGCCAGGGCCACCAGCAGGCGGATCTTCTCCCGCGTCAACTGCAGCCAGGCCAACGGGATCCGATGGGCGATAAAAGCCACACTGAACAGGCTGTACATGGGCTGAGCCTACCCCTCGACATCGATGGCCACATTCACCTGCAGGTTGGTCAGGCCAGCCACGCGGGCGCTGCTCTCCGGATCCAGGCGGATATACACCTCTACCACACGGGCATCCACATCGGCAGCTGGGTCGGTGTTGAGCACATCTTTCTTGCCAATCTGCAGGCCCACCCGCTCCACTCGGCCCTGCAGGGTTTCTGGCAGAGCGCGGTTGCTAATGGTGGCCTGCTGGCCTGGCCGAACCCGCAAGATGTCTGTTTCGTAGACCTCGGCCACCACCATCATTTGGTCAGTGTTGCCCAGCTCGAGAATGCCCTCGCCGGCGGGGATGACCTCTCCAGGGCGGGTGTGGATCTTGAGCACCTGTCCAGCACGGGGAGCGCGGATGAGGGTGCGCTCTAGGCGAGCTTCTGCCAGTTCCAGATTGCGGGCCAGGGATCCCAGTTGGACTTGGGCTTGGGCCAGACTCAGTCCCGCCTCGGCAGCTTGGACTTGGGCTTGGGCATTGAGCAGATCCCGCTCACGGGCCAGGCGCAGTTGGCTCAGGGTGGCCTCGGCAGCCCGCAAGTCCTCCTGTCGTTGCCGCACCAGCAGCCGGCGTTGATCCAGCTCTTGTTGCGAGATTGCTCCTTCCTGCCAGAGCTCCTGAAAGCGGGCCAGATTGGCCTCGGCATCGGCCAGTTCTGCCCGGATACGTTCCACCACCGCTTCCTGGGAGCGGATTTGCATCTGTTGCGGCTCGTCCAGACGGCTGAGGCGGGTGCGTGCCTCTTGGATTTGGGCCTGACTGAAACGGGTCTCGGCCTGCAACCGGGCGCGGGCCTCTTGAAGTTGGGCGGCAGCGTACTCTCGCTCCGCCAACCGCTCGGCGTAGCTTTCCAAGCGGGCTAGCACTTGGCCTGCCACCACGCGATCCCCCTCGGCCACCAGCAGCTCTCCCAGCCGTTCTCCGGGGGAACCGGCAATGCGCAGCACTTCCCCCTCCGGCTCCAGGCGACCCAAAGCACCAACTTGCGGAGGCAGCCGCATTTCCACCGTTGCCTCTGCACTTCCCGATACCGACTGTGTGGCTCCCTGTTGGCTCAATCCCAGCCATGCCAGACCGGCACAACCGAGCAGCCCGACTCCTGCCAGCGACCAAAGCGCTCGTGGGTTCATGGCCTTTTACCCGCTGTGGCTTTGCAGACGGCAAACGCCGCCTCTTTTTCTTAAATAAGTGTAAAGTTTTTGGGATGAAAATGTCCAGCCGTATTCTATGTTGCTTGTCTTCACCGTATTTTCACCCCCTGTGGGTTCCCCAAGGTGCCGGTAGATCACGGCAACCGGTGGGGCGCAGCCTACCTAGCTCTGGGGATTCCTGATATGATGTGGCCTGTTCGAACCTGTTTGTAGTCAGCAGAACGCAGTCCTTTTTTTGGAGTGTGGCGGTTTTAGGAGTGGGGTGGAGTTGCGATGGTGGAAACAGTTGGAGGAGGGGATCCCATCCCGCCGTTGCCGGTTCGGTCTCAGCCTCCGCCCCTGCATTTGGATCCCCTAGATCCCTTGCTTTCCACCTATCACTTTGTGGGCATTGGTGGAGTGGGGATGTCGGCCCTGGCCTATATCCTGGCTAAACAAGGGTTTCGCGTTTCCGGATCCGACATTGTCGCCAATGGCCGTACCCGCCGCCTGGAAGCTTTGGGGGTGCGCTTCTTTCAGGGCCACAGCTTGGAGGGGTTGGTCGGGGATCCCCAGGTGGTCTATTCCAGCGCCATTCGCCCCACCAATCCAGAATTGGCTGCTGCCCTGGGCAAGGGATTGACGGTTTGGCACCGGGCAGACTTGTTGGCGGCTCTGTTTAACCGTCGCTCTGGCATTGGGGTGGCCGGCACTCACGGCAAAACCACCACCAGCAGCATGATCGGCTATGTGTTGCTCTCGGCGGGCTGGGATCCCACCTTGATTATCGGCGGGGAAGTGGATGCCTGGGATGGCAATGCCCGTCTGGGTAAGGGGGAGTATTGGGTGGCCGAGGTGGATGAGTCGGATGGATCCTTGGTGCGGCTCTATCCCAAGATTGGGGTGATCACCAACATTGAGCTGGATCACCCCGATCACTACGCCGATTTGGGGCAGGTGATCCGGGCTTTTCAACAGTATGGGCAGCAAAGCCAAACCCTGGTGGCCTGTCTGGACTGTCCCAACGTGGCGGCTCACCTGAGGGTGGATGTGGGCTACAGCCTGACCGGTCATCCCCAAGCCCAGTACCAAGCCCGTCAGATCCTCTACACTGCCAATTCCACCTGCGCTGAGATCTGGGAAAAGGGATCCCTCCTCGGACAGCTTCGCCTACAGGTGTTGGGATCCCACAACCTCAGCAATGCCCTGGCGGCGGTTGCCGTTGGGCGACAGTTGGGCTTGGAGTTTGCGGTGATTGCCTCAGCTTTGGCGCAATTTCGGGGGGCGCATCGCCGCTTTGAGCACAAGGGGGAAGTGGGTGGAGTCACCTTTATCGACGACTATGCCCACCATCCCAGCGAGATTCGGGCCACCCTGCAGGCAGCACGGCTACAGCAGCGGCGGGTGGTGGCGGTATTTCAGCCTCATCGCCACAGCCGTTTGGCTGCCTTGTTCCAGGATTTTGCCCGCTGCTTTGGGAATGCGGACGTGGTGGTGATCGTGCCCACGTATGGGGCAGGAGAGCCGGCGCCTGAGGGTTCCGACAGCTTGCGCTTGGCCGTGGCGGTGGCGGAGCACCATCCCCATGTGCGCTATGTGTCGTCTTTGCCGCAATTGCCGGAGGTGTTGCCGTCCGTCCTGCAGCCTGGAGATCTCGCCGTTTTTTTGGGCGCAGGGGACCTAAATCAGCAGATAATCGCTACGATGCGGGCATATGCGGCTCAGGTGAGGGAACAGCCTGGGCAAGCCAAAAATCCAAACTTCAGCTGAAAAGGAAAGCCAAAAATCCAAACTTCAGCTGAAAAGATAGCTGCTTCTGAGGTATTGAATCATGACGACGGCTCCGGTGGTGCCTCAGCGGGACGGTTCCTGTGAGTCTGAGGCGGCAAGTCTTACCGCTGAAGACAGGCTTCTCCCCCGCGGGCCGGCGGCTCTGCTATCTGGACGAATTCAATCGGGGATCCCGTTGGCTCCTCTGACCACCTTTCGCGTGGGCGGCAAGGCCGAGTGGTATTGTGAGCCCCGTAGCCACCTGGAGCTGCAGCAGTGTTTGGCTTGGGCGCGAGCAGAAGGGATCCCCACGACGCTGTTAGGGGCAGGCAGCAATCTGCTCATCAGCGATGCGGGGTTGAAGGGGCTGGTGATCGGTACCCGCCGTCTGCGGGGGATCCAACTGCTGGAAGGGGGGAGAATTTGGGCCGCTGCCGGAGAGCCTTTGGTCAATCTGGCGCGGGCAGCCGCCAAGCAAGGCTGGAGCGGTTTGGAGTGGGCCATCGGGATCCCGGGCACCCTGGGGGGAGCCGTGGTGATGAATGCGGGTGCCCACGGACGCGCCATGGCGGATGTGCTGGTGGAAGTGCAGATTTTGGACGAGGAACAAGAGCCCTGCCGCCTAGAACCTGCCGATCTGCAATTTGGCTATCGCCGCTCTCGCCTACAGGACTCCCCCTGGACGGTGACAGGAGCGACGCTGCAGTTGATCCCAAGCAGGGATCCGTCCCAGGTGCAGTGGGAAACCCAGCGCTACCTCAACCAACGCCTGAGCTCTCAACCCTACCATTTGCCCAGTTGTGGCAGCGTCTTTCGCAACCCAGAGTCTCACCCTGCCGGCTGGCTAATCGAGCAGGTCGGCTTGAAGGGGTACCGCATGGGTGGGGCCCAAATTTCAGAGCGCCATGCCAACTTCATCCTCAATTGCCATCAGGCGAGTGCCAAGGACATTTACCGCTTGATTCGCTTGGCCCAGGAAAAGGTCTATCAACAATGGTCGGTGCTTTTGGAGCCGGAAGTGCGCATTCTGGGATCCTTTGAGGATTAGAGGAGCATTGGGCAGACAATTTGGACTGTTTTCTTTTGGTGATTTTGATGATTCTGCTCTTAAACTGTTCTTACCAGCTTAGATGCTCGTCGATTCTTTCCTATCGGCTTATGAGTCAAGATGCAGCCACCTTACGTCGTTTAATTCGACGGCTCAATCAGTCCCACACCACTGCGGAAGAACGCCGCTATTTGGTGGAGATCGGCAGCTTGGCTGCTTTGCTCACCCCGGAAGAGGCTGCCGCTTTGGCCCAAGATCCCAAGCAACTCACCGCCGAGCAGCACTATCGCATTTGGGACTGGGTGCATCGCTGGGAACGGGAGCACCGCCACGAAGATCTGGACTGGGATCCCTCTCTAGACCGACACAACGACTAGAACTCGAAAGAATCCCGTCCCGCTATCACGAACAAATCCCGGCCAGAGTCTAAGACAAAAGCCATCTCCAAGTCTCATTTTTGAACAGGATCCACACCCCCAAGCCCATGAGAATCCAGGGCACCCAGCGCTCTCCCCGCTCGGCCAAAACCTTGGCTACTTCAGGTTGCATTGTCAGTTTTTGAGCCATTGCAAACCACAATCCCTTCATCAGAAAAAAGATCGTGGAAAAAAGGGCCAACTGAGGAGGGGTGCTGCCGGCAAACAAAGGAACGTACAGGCTGACATTATCTCCACCATTGGCAAAGGTGAGGAGCATGGACATCAGGGCTGGTGGGGGCAAAAAAACTGACCAAGCCTTTTGGGTTGGGCGCTCTTGCAGTTCTTCCAGCTCTTCTTCCAGGGCTTCTTCCAGCTCAGGTTGCCACAATTTCCAACCGCCTACCGCAATCGGGATCAACCCCAGCAGCCCAATCGCAGGTGGCGGCAACAGCAGGCCCCCCAGGTATCCCAGAGAGCTGAGCAGGATCAACCCTGCCAAGCCCAAGTAGCCTCCCAGCCAAATGTGCCAGCCCTTCCACAGGGGTTGCAGCTGCGCCTGGGCAAACAACAGAACCAGCAAGAAAAAGTCGTCGATATGGGTGGCAACAAAAGCGAGGATCCCTTCGACTAAAGTTGCCCAGAAAATTGCCAGCGGCATAGGGTTAAGAAATGGGGAAGATGGCGCTGATATCGACGAGGTGAAACTGAAGCAGCCCAACAATTGCCGAAGTATAGGCGGTAGAAGAAGCCAGCCCAATCAAGAGATCGCGTTTCATATTGCGGGGTTTCTCGCCTTTCTCGACGACATCCGTAGCGCCAAACTGCATCATGAGAATGCCTATCAAGTTGGAGAGCCAGTACCCCACGAGGGTTCCGCCCAAAAACCACTGTGGCTGCCACAGGCTACAAAGGTAGCCAAACCCGTAGGCAATCGGCAGGTTGAAAAACAAGTCATTCCACCAGGAAAGGGGAGACAGCATAAACCCCAAAATCAGTAAAATGCCACCTCGGAGCTTCTTCCCCATAGGTCTTGCTCTCCAGCGTTACGTCCTCACAATCTTAGCTTCACATTGCTTCATGAAAACCCAAAAACAATGTCTGGCTCTCCACCTGGGAGTGTGGCACGGCCTCTTCTCCAACTATCGACCCACCGCCGGCGGCTGGGAGCTGGGGGGCCAAAAGCGCAGCCTCATCACCTTTGAGGCCTTGGCTCCATCCTCTTCTTCAGGAAGTCCGGCGGCAGGGAGCGCGATCCGCCAAACCAACGCCTACTACCCCCTACAGGGATCCCCCACTCCCGAAAGCTCCCAGAGCTGGGTCTACCAGGATTTCTCGCCGGGATTGCGCTTTTTCCCCGATGGATCTTTTTCCAATGGGCGGCTGCAGCTGGCGCCGTTTAGTGATTTTGCCGTCGAGCAGGGCTTTCTCTGGGGGGATCGCAAGGCGCGGCTGGTGCAACAGTGGGATGCCCAAGGTCGTCTGGTAGAGGTAACCGCGATCCTGGAGCGGCGCGGCCAAGCTTTGGATCCCGTTGCAGACTGTGCACCCCTGAGCAGAGAGCAGCTGAGAGCCTGCCTCCAGGGGAGATGGCGGGGGATCGCCCAGAGCTTTGCGGTTGCCGAGGGCCGGTTTGCCGAAACCGAGGTGGACTCCTCGGGGGCAGAGTGGTTGAGTAACTGGGATCCCTTGCCTGGGGGGCTGTGGATTGGCGGGCCGGATCCCTTGCCCATCCCTACCGCCCACCGGGATCGCAGCTTTTCGGTGAGCCTGAGCTGGTTTCCGCAATCGGAAGACTGCCATTGTCTCTTGCGTTTGAGCCGAGACTACGATGCCCGCGGTGCTTGGCAAGGGGTTACGCTGATCCGGGCGCAGAGGGATCCTGGTTGAGGAAGGCGCAAACCTGGGCAAACACCGTTTCCCGCTCGCAGTCCAAAGTGAGGATGTGGTCGGAGTGCTCCAGCCAATGCAAGATCTTCTCCTCGGATCCCAGCTCTTGATAGAGCCACGCTGCCTGTTCAGGATCCACTACTGTATCTTGGCGAGATTGCAGGATCAGAGTGGGAACCCGGATGCCGGCCACCTCTCCCTTGACCCGCTCGATCAGCTCGAGGGCGCTGCGCACCGCCGACAGATTGAAGCTGCGAAAATAGGCTACCTTTTCCGCCAAAGCGCGGACATCCCCGTCCCGAATGGGCAGATGGAAGCGGGGGACATCCTCCAACAACCACCCCAGGCTGTTCAGGTACTGCTCTGGGCGAAAAAGATAGTACCAGTGGTGGCGAATGGCGAAAAACGGCGCCAGCAGCACCAATTTGTAAACAGGATGGGCAAAAGCCAGGTGCAAAGCCAGCAGACAGCCGGTGGAAAAGCCCACCAAGGAAACGCGCGGGTACTCCTGCCGCAAAGCCAGGTAATGCTCCAAAGCCCGCCCGTACCACTCCGTCCAGCGGGAAGGGGGCATGCGATGGGCCGGGCGGTCATGGCCAGGATAGTTAAATCCCTGCACCGTCAGGCCAGCCGCCAACAGCCGCTCTGCCAGCCATTGCAACTCGTAAACACCGCCCCCCAATCCATGTAGCAGCAGACAGGCGTGTTCCCCTGCTCCTCGCCACAAAAAGGGTTCGTTACTCAACATAAAAAAATAAAACTCCGTTCCACTTCGCGACGGGATCCCTTGCTAGCCCAAGGTGATATCCAGCAACATCATCACCACAAACCCACTGATGACCCCAAAGGTGCCCTCCCGCTCCAACCCCTGCCGGTGCGACTCAGGGATGATCTCATCTGAGATGACAAACAACATCGCCCCTGCCGCAAAAGCCATGCCCCAGGGCAACAAGGGCTGCGCCAGAGAAACCACCGTTGCTCCCAGGATGCCGCCGATGGGCTCCACCAGCCCGGTCACCAGGGCAATGGCAAAAGCAAACCGCCGCGAATACCCTTGGCTTGCCAGCGACAAAGCCACCACCAGCCCCTCTGGAATGTTCTGCAAGCCGATCCCCAACGCCAACGCCAACCCATCGCCGACTTGGCCGGTAGCGAAACCCACTCCCACCGCCAGTCCTTCCGGGAAATTGTGCAGGGCGATGGCAATGATGAACAGCCAAATCCGTTTCAAATGGGCGCGGTTCTCCCCTTCCACCCCTTTGAAAAAGTGCTCGTGAGGAAAGAGGCGGTGGGCACTCTCCAGGAAGATCGCCCCCAACAACAGGCCTGCCACCATCACCACAGCCGCCCCAAATGGGGAATACCCCAGCGCCATGGCTGCCTCGGTGCCCGGCACCAGCAGGGAAAAAGAGGTGGCCGCCAACATCACCCCACCCCCAAACCCCAGCAGGATCCCTTGCGCCCTTTCCGAGAGCGAGGGGAGAAACAGAGCGGGCAAGGCCCCTAACCCGGTTGCCAACCCGGCGATCAAGCTGGCCAGGGATCCCATCGCGATTGGATGCACAAGCCCCTCTCCACAAAGGCCGAATGCTTCTCAATTCTCCTCCCTTTCCAACGTTGTGTGAACATTGCTGGCTCGAGCGGCATAGGCGAGGTTCTGAAAGTTGGCTTGGAGCGCCAGATTTTGTGCTTACAAGCAAGGTACCTAAGAGCAAGTCTGAAGGAGCTATTCCCCAGTTGGAGCTTGCCATCTGAGGCAAGGTTTATTCCCAACAGTGGTAGATTGCGTGGGCGCAGAAGCATCCTAAGCAGCAATTTGACCAGGCTATGCTATACTCTAGGTCGTGTTGATCTTATGTTAGGATAGAGAGAATAATTTATAGAGGAAAGAGGATGAAGTTGGTTTTTTTAGATGAAAACAAATGGCAGAAG